>JAKORR010000069.1 GCA_029777735.1 Armatimonadota bacterium
CACCGGCACTCTCGTCCCCGTGCCCTCGCCCTCGATCCAACCCGCGTTGGTAGGCATGAGGGGGTGGACAGCCAGCTCCAGGTCGCGATAGGGGTACATCGTGGAGTTGGCGTAAAGCTCGAGCCGTGCCCGCTGGACCTTTGCACCGCGCGGCAGGTCGCGCAGGTCGAAGCGAATCAGCGACACATAGTGCTCGCCCCAGCGGTTGATCCCGGCGTTCAAGTTTTCGCTGTGGCCGAAGTTGATATCCGCCACCGAGGAGGGAGCATAGAGCAAGCAGTCGTCGACCCCACTGTAGCCCTCGCGGCCTTCCTGCATAACCACCTCCAGCGGCGCCGCAGCCTGTGCGGACCAGGCCATTCCGGTCGCTGCGATAGGGCCCACAACAAGCCCTAGGCCGAAGCCCAAAACCCAAAGCGTGAGGGTAACAAAGAGCAAGCGCATACCGTGTGCCTCCTTGTGTCCGGAGACCCTGTCTGGGGCCCAAAAGCCGTCCCCGGTGACGCTGGGGCGGTGCGCCGGTCTACTCCAGCGCACCCCGCTTGCAGCAGCAGGGCACCGCCCGGCACTTTGGGCAGCCCTCGCCGTAGCGCCGCTCTGCCGCCGCCTCCAAGTCCACGCCTGCAATCGACGCTAGTGTCGTCAGCCACGCGAGGACGTCGGCGAACTCCTCGGCCAGGGACTCGGGTGCGCCATTCTGCAGCGCGCGCGCCAGTTCGCCCACTTCCTCCACTAGCCACAGGAAGGTCAGCGGCATTCCACGCCCCGCGTCGCGGTCGTGGTACGTATCCCGAATGATCTCCTGAAACTGCCTTATCGTCATGCTTTGGCTTCACCGCCAGGCGGGTTTCGACGCGCCTATTATAAAGCCTTCCCTGCACGAACCCCCGGTTTGCAACTGAGAACCGAACCGGTCGCCGGGCTTACTGTGTGCGCGAAGTGCAGAGTCTTATGGCCTAGCCGGCGCCCTGAGTCGTCGCGGTTCGTCTGGGTTTCAGGGACCGGGAAAACTCCCCGACAGTGGCGTGAAGGCAGCGTTGACCTGCCCCCTGGGCACATCTATAATAGCCCGGATTGCTCGCATGGCGGATCCGCATCGTAGGAGGCAGGTGGCACGCATGTCACGATTCCGGTGCCGATGGTGGGCTGTTGGGGTTGCCCTCGGCCTGACAGGAACCCTAGCACTCCTTCTGGGAGGCTGCGGAAGTAGCGATGACCAGGTGATCTTTCTCAACGTGAGGGAGCGGCCCGGGTGGGGCCTGAACGAGCGACTTGCCGTTGCGGCTCTGGGTGGCGATGGCAATTTGTACCTGTGGACGGTCACGGCCTCCGGCGGCGGTATCACTCTGCTGACCCCGCGCCGGACGCAGCCCACGGATGCTGTTGGTGGCATGCATCCTGCCTATAGCCCTAACGACAACGGCGCAAGGATCGCCTTCGCGGGCCGCCGGGGGGAAAGCCAGATCATTTACACGATGAGCTCTTCCAGCGGCGAGAGCGGCGGCCTGACCGCAGTGACGGAGGAGAAAACCGCCGTGGCCGGCAATGGTAGCGATCGCCAACCCTCCTGGGCGCCGGACGGCAGCGCGATCCTCTACTCCAGCAACAGGCCCGACGGCAACTGGGATATCTGGAAAGTGACGGTGGCTGACCGGGCCAGGACGGAGCTTATAGCTGATCCTGATCCGGCGATCCCGGGCAGCGAGGAGCGATGGCCGGTCTACGACCCGACAGGCTCCGGCCGCATCGCCTTTGAGTCCTATGATTCACGGACCAAGGATGCGGACATCTGGCTGCGGGAGCCCGACGGGACGCTGGCCCGACTCGTTGGCGATGCAACGGATACCTTCGCCGACGGTGCGCCCTGGTGGTCCAACGACGGCCAGTTCATCTACTTTCATTCGAACCGTGGCGGTGACTTTGATATCTGGCGGGTTGAAGTGGCGACTGGCGCTCTTGCCCAGATCACCAACTCCGCTGACAGCGATGGGTATCCCGTCTGCGAACCTAATGGCACTCGCATCGGCTTTCTACGCGGTAACGAGCTCTGGTCCTGCGAAAGCAATGGCACAGACCTACGCCGTATAACCCGTCTGTATCAGTAGGCGCTAGGTGAGCCGGGCTTGCGAGATAGAATCGCATCGTCGGGGTTTGCGTCCCGGTAGCGATTTCTTGCTGGACGAGACCCTCGGGGGACCTGTGGCGCAGGGCGCAGCCCCAGCTGGTCCCGGGGGTGTTAGGGCACGCCCTGCGTTGTTGTGCTCTTCCCACACCCAGGCGCGGGAGGCAGAGCGGTGAAGCTCAAAGTCCTAGGTATTTCAACCACTCCGCGGCTTGGCGGCAATACTGACGTGCTCCTGCGCGAAGCCCTCAAGGGCGCAACCTCTGCCGGAGGGGAGGCACAGTATGTGTCGCTGCGGGACGTATCTCTCGCTCCCTGCCGGGCCTGCGGCGATTGCTACAGGACCGGTGAGTGTGTGGTCCAAGACGCCTACCAGGAGATCCTGGCTAAGATCCTGGCCGCCGACCGTATCGTCTTCGCCAGCCCGGTGTACTTCACCAGCGTTTGTGCCCAGGCCAAGACTCTCGTTGACCGCTGCCAGTGCCTATGGGTACGCAAGTACGTCCTGCAGCAACCCTTCTTTCCCGAAGGGTATCGTGACCGGCGGGGCCTCTTCATCGCCGTGGGCGGGCAGCCAGGCACGCGCATGTTCGATTGCGTGGGCCTAGTCGCCAAGTACTGGTTTGATGCCTTAGAGGTGCTCCACGAAGGAAGCCTCTTCATCAACGCTGTAGACAAACGCGGCGAGATTCTGAAGCACCCGCGTGCTTTGGCAGAGGCCCAGCGGCTAGGTCGTCGGCTCGCTGATCCCACATCTCCACCGCTGAAGGAGCCGGAGGTCGTGCGCCTCTTCGAGAGCCCGCCCGAGACGTCCAAGGGTGCGGGCCAGTCAGTCTGCTGAGACAGGTCCTGCCGTTCCGCGTGCCTCGTGGCGCAAGGGTCTTTCTGCCCGCGTTCGGGCTGAGCAGCCCCGAGCGCCCACCCTGCGGCGAGTCTGCTCACACGGATGCCCTGGAGCCGCGTTGACACTCTGGTAGGTCCTACCTATAATCCGTGATGGTCGCGGGAAGCATCCGCGGCCTTACTATTGTGGCTGGCGTTAGACTGGTTAACCTCACTAAACGATTCGGCGACGTCGTAGCGGTTTCCAAGGTCAATCTGGAAATCCGCGACGGCGAGTTTCTTGTGCTTGTGGGCCCCTCGGGATGCGGCAAGACTACGTGCCTACGCATGATTGCGGGGTTGGAAGAACCGAGCGAGGGCGAGATCTGGATCGGCGATCGTCTAGTCAACGATGTGTCACCCAAAGACCGCAACATCGCGATGGTCTTCCAGAACTACGCGCTATACCCCCACATGTCGGCCTATGACAACATGGCCTTTGCACTGCGCCTGCGCAGGACGCCGCGGGCTGAGATTGACGCCCGTGTTCGGCAAGCCGCGAGGATGCTAGGGATCGAGGAGCTGCTGAACCGACGGCCCAGGGAGCTCTCAGGTGGCCAGCGCCAACGCGTGGCTCTCGGCCGTGCCATCGTGCGCGATCCCTCCGTCTTTCTCATGGACGAGCCACTATCGAACCTAGACGCTAAGATGCGCGTTGAGACCCGCGCCGAGCTGATAAAGCTCCATCGGCGGCTGGGCGTCACGACGGTCTACGTCACACATGACCAGCTCGAGGCTATGACTATGGGCGACCGCATAGTGGTCATGAAGGACGGGGTAGTCCAGCAGGTGGACACGCCGCTGGGGCTGTTTTACAACCCGTCCAACGTCTTCGTCGCCAGCTTTATCGGCACACCTCCAATGAACCTTGTCGAAGCCGAGGTGGTCGCGGGCGAAGACGGCGTGTACATAGATGCGAGCGACTTCCAGGTCAAGCTGCCCCAGTCCAAGGCGCCCATAGCCGAGCCCCACGCCGGTAAGCCAGTCATCTTCGGCCTGAGGCCTAACGACCTGTACGACCGCGATCTCTCGCCCACGGTGCAGGCGAGCGACGGCAATACACTGACGGCGAAGGTTGAGGTGGTCGAGCCGATGGGCGCCGAAGCGGTGCTGTATCTGTCCGTCGGCCAGACACGCTTAGTGGCCAGTGTGGGCAGCACTACACGGGCACGCGAGAACCACCCTATCGAAATGGTGCTGGACCTCGAGGCGGCGTACCTGTTCGACAGCGAGACCGGTGAGGCCATCCTCACGGCCGCCACCGGCCACGAGGAGATTCTTCGTAACAGCTCCGACGATAGCGTACCCACCACCTAGCCCTGTCTACAATCATCCCGAGACCGCAGATTGCTGAGCCTCACCTCCTCTCGGGCCTAATCCTCCCTCGGCCCACGAAACGTTCTTCGCGCTATAATGCTTCGTTACGGTGTAAGGCCATGACAAGGGGGAGACCCCCAATCGACGAGATGGGCTTCTGGGACCATGTGGAGGAGCTGCGCCAGCGCATTCTTCGCGGCCTTGCCTACGTTGCCGTGGGGGCCTGCATCGCGTGGTTCTTTCGCAGCGACTTGCTGGCTCTACTGCAGTACCCAGCCCTAGAAGGCGCGCGCCGGGTAGGACTAGAGGACTTCGCTTTCCGCATCTTCGAGGCTGCTAGCGGCTTCATGCTCATGATCCAGATTGCCGTGGTTGGGGGCATTGTGCTGGCCTCGCCCTTGATTACCCTAGAGCTGTGGGGCTTCCTCGCTCCAGCCCTGCACCCCCATGAGAAACGCTGGGTGCTGTGGGCAGTGCCATCGGCCACACTGCTGTTCCTATCCGGTGTCGCCATCTGCTACTGGATTGCTCCGGCGGCTTTTGCCTTTTTCTTGCGCTTCAACTTGTCGCTCGGCGTCTCGCCCGAGCTGACCCTGGGACCCTACTTGTACTTTTTTCTTCGTCTTATTCTGGTCTTCGGAGTATTATTCGAACTTCCGTTGTTCCTAATGGTATTGGCGGGCGTGGGGATAGTGACCAGCGC
>JAKORR010000729.1 GCA_029777735.1 Armatimonadota bacterium
CAGGGAACCAGGAAGGCCGACATCGACGTGATGAAGGGCTTCATCAGCCGCCAGGTGGACGAGTACCGGGCAGCCTACGGCCGGGTGGTCGAGAGGCATCCGAGGACCGCGATCATCTGCGGCACGACCAACAGCACCACCGGCTTCCTGAGGGACGCCACCGGCAACCGGCGCTTCTGGCCCGTGACGGTCGAAGGCGGAGGCCGCCTCTCTGTCTGGGAGATGACAGAGGCCACCAGGGCACAGATCTGGGCCGAGGCGGCCATGTACGCCACCGAGGGCGAGGACAGCTTCCTGGATGCAGAGATGGAGAAGGAAGCGGCCAAGGCCCAGCAGGCGGCGCTCATGTATGACGAACGCGAGGGCCAGGTGATCGACTACCTCGACACCCTGCTGCCGGAGGACTGGTACAGCTGGGACCTCGGCAAGCGCAAGGACTACTTCAGCCAGCGCGACGTCCTGGATCCGAAGCAGCAGGAAGGCACCATGCAGCGGACGAAGGTCAGCGCGATGGAGATCTTCTGCGAGTGCTTCGGCAAGATCCAGAACCAATGGACAAGGCGCGACGGCGACGAGATCGCGAGCATCATGGCCAGGCTGCCGGAGTGGGAAAGACCCGCGAACGCGACCATGAGGATCAAGGATCTGGGCAAGCAGAGGGTCTTCGTCCGCCGAAGTGGTAACAACGGTAACGAGGGGGGCCGGTAACGAGGCACCCTCGTTACCACCTGCAACGGCGGTCAATGGTAACAAGCAGCCGCACGTTACCACACTTGTTACCCTACTTGTTACCACCTAAAAGCCAGCAACAGCAAGTGCTGACGGCGTAATGGTAACGAGGTAACAAGGATTTTATATAGATTATTAAAAATATACCATACACACGCGAAAACGGGCACCCGCGAGGGCGTATACGCGCATATAGGAAAATCGCGTTACCCTCGTTACCACGTTACCCATAGGAGGAAACAATGCGAGAAAGAGACATAGAAAAATGGCTCCTGCGCCAGGTTGAGAGACTGGGAGGTCTGGCCTTCAAATTTACGAGCCCTGGGAATGACGGGGTCCCGGATCGTCTGGCCGTACTGCCTGGCGGGGCCATCTACTTCATCGAGTTGAAGACTGACAGGGGGCGGCTCACGCCTATCCAGGTATGGCAACAGGACCGGCTGGATGCACTGGGCTGTCAGGTCAGGACGATCAGAGGGATGGACGGGGCCGTGGAGTTCATTGAGGAGGTACGAGATGCAATACACGACGAAGAGGAAGGAGGTGGTGCCAGATGAAGTTCGTGCCGCATGATTATCAA
>JAKORR010000070.1 GCA_029777735.1 Armatimonadota bacterium
AACGTCTTTGGACCACGTCAGCGCCCCGACCTGGCGGTGAGCCGATTCGTGCCGCTTTTGCTCGCGGGCAAACCGATCATTCGGTACGGCGACGGTTCGACCAGCCGCGACTACACCTTCATAGGCGACATCGTCAGAGGCGTGAGGGCCGTTGCAGAGCGTAGGCTTGACTTCGCCATCATCAACCTCGGCAACTCACACCCGCTTACCCTCAACGAGCTGATCTTTGCCGTAGAGCGAGTCACAGGTGTAACGGCCCAGATTGAGGAGAGGCCAGCTCACCCGGGCGACATGGTGCATACTTACGCCGACATAACAAGAGCCCGGGAGCTACTCGGCTGGGAGCCGACAACGCCCTTCGAGGACGGTCTGCGGAGCTACCTTGAGTGGTGGAGACGCCGACAGGCCGAGAGCCCCGCGGCTCCCTGAAGCTCACCAAGCTTGCCCAAGGCCCAACAACGTCATGTTGTGTCACTGCAGACCTACCATCCACTGGGGCGATCCGATAGCGGCTAGGGCCTGGTTTGCGGCTGCGACACCAGGTGTCCCTAGGCCGCGTTCCTGTCTCCCACGACGGGTGCCAGACTTACGTGCCGGGCACCTTACTGCCGCGCGGCAGGTCTTCCGACGAGCGCCGGCCAGCGATACCTTATCAGCAACAGCAGCCTGCGCACTGGTGCGTGCTGGCCGTTGAGTATCACTGTTAGCCGGCCTGGAGAAGTTACTGTGCTATCTAGGGCAAATACGTGATGGCAAGACGTTGCAACCTGTGCTACTAGGGTGCGCCAAGGAGCGCGGGTGGCAGTATCCTTGCGCCTACGAGTCCGAGGGCAAACCATACATCATTTCCATCGGCAAGATTGCGAGCTGGCGATCATTCCACTGACAGCCCTGGCCGTCGGATGCCCTATAGCCATTCTGCCGGGGGCTTTCCCGGCGACCCAGGAGATGAACACAGATGCCGAATCCGTTGTGCCTGAAGCCTACAACCATGACACTTAGCCGAAACGGCTTGGCTGTCCACGAAGCACCGCGCAACACGCCCGTGCGCGCCAAGGTAGACGTTCTCGTCGCTGGGGGAGGCCCGGCTGGCGTAGGTGCGGCTTTGGCGGCTGCCGCCGAAGGTGCTGATACGCTCCTGGTGGAGCGCTATGGCATGCTTGGTGGCCTATGGACTGCAGGCCTCGTTAACCCCTTCTTTGAGGCGATGAGCAACGGGTGGCTTGTAACTGCGCTCATCGACCGGCTCAAGGCTGCTGGAGCTTGGCGGACGTGGAAGTTCTCCCACACCTTCGACCCTGAAGTCATGAAACGCGAGCTGGAGTTAATGACGCAAGAGGCGGGCGTGACTCTTCTGTATCACGCGCTCTGCGTAGATAGCATTGTTGAGGACGGGTGCCTACGTGGGGTGCTCATCGAGAGCAAGGCTGGTCGCGAGGCGCTGCTGGCTGACATCATTGTGGACTGCACCGGGGACGGCGACGTAGCTGCCCGAGCCGGTGTGCCCTTCGAGTTCGGCCGTCTAGAGGACGGGCTGGTTCAACCCATGACGCTCATGTTCGAGGTGGAGGGCGTGGGCGAGTACCTGCAAACCAGCTCGGGCGACCTGTACGACCGGATGGCTGAAGTGCTTGCCCGCCAGGGTCTCGATTACGAGCTGCCTTTTGGGCGTGTGGGATATACGCCCTCGATCATTCTGCTGCCCGCGCCTGGCCGCGCTGCTGTCCAGTTGACTCACGTTTACCGCCTCAATCCGCTGGACCCCGCAGACCTGACACGTGGCACCGTCGACGCTCGCCGCCAAGCCCATGAAGCTGCCGAGATTCTCCGCCACGTGCCGGGTTTGGAGAGCCTGCGGTTGGCCCAGACCGCGACGCAGATCGGTGTTCGCGAGACCAGACGGATCGTAGGGCGGTACCAGCTCGACCTCGACGACCTACTTGAAGGTCGCTCCTTCGATGACGCAGTCGCCACGTGCGCCTTTGGCGTGGACATCCACGACCCGGCACCGGGATCAGGCATCGAGCCCAGAGGTGCTGGCGTGCGCATCAAGCCCTACGAGATACCCTACCGCTGCTTGGTGCCGCGCGACGTGGACCGCCTGTTGGTAGCAGGACGTTGCATATCGGGCACTCACGAGGCCCACGCGTCGTACCGCGTGACCGGCACCTGCCTCGCCACAGGCCAGGCTGCGGGTTTGGCCGCCGCATGGGCTGCTGCGCGCGGCATCAGCCCTGCAAACGTGGACGGAGCGGAGCTTCGGGCAGGCTTGGCTCAGCGTGGCGTCCGCTTTCTGGGCGAATAGCAACCCAGGGAAACCGCACTGCGCGTCCCTGCGCCGCTGTCGGAACAGCGGTCGCCCCTATCGCATGCCCCCGCGCCTTCCCACCAGCCGCGCTTCCCACGGCTTGAGTCTCAGTACGCGCACGTCGGGGCCCCAGAACAGCTTTGCTTCCTGCGGCATGTCTGTCACGTTCACCGCGATCACGGCCTCACTGCCGTCGGCCGCACGGTAAGCGTTGTGCAGCACCGCGGGATAGATCCGCCCTTGGTAGGTCATGTCGGCCGTCTCCAGCTCCGGTGGGTGGAGCATCGTGCCCAGCATCAGGTACGGCCGTCCTTCGCCATGGAATAGCTCAACCCACTGCCGCATCAGGGTGTAGTCCGCCGGCGTCTCGGGTCGCATGACCGGCCGCGCGGACCCGTCCGCCAGGATCTCTTCGAGCTTCAGGTCGTCGATCCAAACCTTG
>JAKORR010000730.1 GCA_029777735.1 Armatimonadota bacterium
AGATTCGCCCTGGCCACGGCGCGGCAAGCCCTGCGAAAGTCGCCCCAGCTCCAGATTTTCTTCGGTTCTGCCACGCCCGCCGATGCCAGAAGCGCGCGGTTGTACAGGAGGAGCCCAGCGGGTGCCCGGTCGCGCGGGAGAGCCCACAGGCCGGGCTCGCCCACTGCCTTGCCAAGTCCCTCGGTCATCGCCCAGGCCTCGGGCGCGAAGCGGGAGCGCACGTCCGGATGGCGCCCTATCAGTCCCAGCATGTCAAGGGCCGCACCTGCGCGCACCAGATCGCCCAGACGGCCATAGTTAGCGCTGAAGGTATCAGGCGGCGTTCCAGCGGTGAAGAGAACTTTGAGCTTGTCGTAATAGCGCTGCGGGATGCCCAGGAGCTCAATCTGGATGCCGGGGTGAGTGGCCTCGAAGCGGGCCTTGAGCGTGCGCAACAGGTCGGTCTCCTGTGTATTGAGGGCCCAGTAGGCATAGGTTACGGTGACGGGGTGGGCGTGGGACGTAGCGGGGCCCGCTTGACCACCGCCCAGCGGCGCGCGACACCCGGCGCAGGCCAAGGCAAGGCCGATTAGGACCAGGGCCGGTCGGCGGGCCGCAAGGGAGCCGGCGCGCAGCAGTCCGCGCGACCGGCGCCTAGATGTAGCCATCGTGTTCACGCTATTTGCACCGACGCCCATCGTGTGGAGCGGGCCTGCCAGTTCCTCATCTCCTCGGGCGTCAGGTGGGAGTAGGTTACTAAGGGCAAATGGCGCTGCGCTATCTCTATCGCGCGCTGCATCTCCTCGTCCGTCGGTCGCCGCCAGGTAGTGCCGGGCACCGGTACGTAACCCATGATGTGGAAGGGCAGGTCGGGACTGAGGGCGGAAAGAAAGCGGGCCATGGCCTCGATCTCGTCCAGATCAACGAAGTTGGGGATGAAGACCGTAGAAGCTTTCATTTTCAGTCCGGCCTCGAAGCCCGCGCGGAAGTTGGCATAGATGGGCTCGGCCGGGTAGCCGGTGTACTCGAGGTGCTTGGCGGGTGAAAAAGCTTTGAGGGACACGTTGGCGCCGTCCAAGTCGGGCAAGGGAAGCTTCGAGCCGTTGGTGTGGCCGAGCCACGTCTCGGCGCCCACCTGTTGCTTGGCGAAGGTGAGGAGCCGCGGCAGGTCGGGGTTGGTCGTCGCCTCGCCGCCGAGGAAGGTCACCTTGCGGGGCCGGTAATGGGCCAGCAGCTCCTCGATGCGCTCGGGCCTCACCCACTTGTCATGCTGAGGTCGTAGCAGCTTGTAGCTACAGCCCAGGCAGGCGAAGTTGCAGCCCCAGTTGTAGATACTCACGCGCTGTTCGGTTTCGCTCCAGGTCACCTTGCGGAAGGGCATTGCGGCTCTCGCTCCGTGTGAAGGGTGTGGCGGCAGGCACGCGGCGGCTTGTCAGTCGTTGGGGTTCACGGTCCACTCACCCTGCTTGGTATCGCGCCGCCATTTGGCGTGGCCGTCGCAGAAGAGCAGGTTGGCGCCGGAGTTGTGACGCTTGTCCAGATAGCGCTCGTAGGGCTCCGCGGCCGCCCAGTATATAGAATAGCTGCCGGCCGAGCTGTCGCCGAGGAAGATCGTGCCTGCGGGGTCGAGGATGGCGCTTTCGGGCACGCCATACCAGAAGCAGTAGGTACCGTCGTTGGTCGCGTTCATGCCATAAGATAGGGCCAAGCCAGTGTATTGGTCGATGATGTTGGACGCCTCCAAGCAGCGGAAGATCTGCGTGTTGCGGCAGTAGGGCTCGATGATTTGCTGCCAGCGATAGCAATCGTCGCCAACCTTCAGGTACATCGGGGCAGTGGTCTCGTCGTGGTCCTGCGAGTACATGGAGAAGGCCAGCCCAAGCTGCTTGAGGTTGCTGAGGCACTGGGCCTGGCGGGCCTTAGCGCGAGCGCGAGCGAAGACCGGGAAGAGAAGGGACGCGAGGATCGCGATGATTGCGATGACCACAAGAAGCTCGATGAGCGTGAAGGCTCTGGCTCGATGCATAGCAGTCTCCAGTAGCACGTATTATCAAATCGTAACACTAACAGAGGAAAGGGAACGTGTCAAGTACTGGCATATCGTGCTACCGGAAAGGATTTAGGGGGAGGCAGGTAAGTGGACCACGCCTGCAGGTGCAAGAGAAACTGCGCCTTGTGTATGACTACAAG
>JAKORR010000731.1 GCA_029777735.1 Armatimonadota bacterium
ACTGGGCCGATGGGGGGCCGCTGGCGTGGTGGCCCTGGACGGTAGGGCGGCACCTGACCTGCCCCACCCAACACAATATCCTGATAGACGAGTGCGGCTACGACCGCTACACCCAGGAGTATGTGGGCAACATACACCAGCGCGGCTGGACGGCCAACATGAACGGCGAGCAGTACGTGGGCCAGCTAGTCGAGTACCACCAGATGCTAACTGACCCCAGGGTGAAGGGCACGGCCCTGTTCCTGCTTGACTTCGACAACAATGAATGGCAGTCCTTCGATATCTGGAACATCCGTGACCGGCTGCTGGCCCGCCGCCCCGAGTTCGAGCAGGTCCACCCCTTTGCCCGGATGCCCACCCGGCTAGGCTTCCCTCTGTCCTCCTACGTCAAGAACCCCGACGGTAGCCCCCGCATAACCCAGACCTTTGCCCAGCACCCATCACCAGCTAAGGGCCTCGACTTCTCCTGCTACACCGGCTCACCAGTCCTGTCGGTAGCCGATGGCGTGGTGGACAAGGTGGTGGACCTGGGCGATGCCAGCTACGGCCGCTATGTGCAGGTCAACCACTACTGGGGCTTCAGCCTGTACGCCCACCTGAGCGTGGCGAAGGTGGAAAAGGGGCAGGCGGTGAAGGCGGGTGAGGTCATCGGGCTATCGGGCAACACCGGCTACAGCACGGGGCCGCACCTACACCTGGAGGTCAAGTCATTGGCAGAGAGGCAGTACCCGCACCGAGTGGACCCGGCACCGCTTATCGGCATTGGAGGCAGCGTTGCACCGACCCCGCAACCGACCCCGGACCCGACGCCTAAGCCTAGTGCGCTTACAGCAGAGGATATGCAGCGGGCTCGGGAGGGCCTGGGTATCGTGCCCGCCACCATCAAGGCGGCGGTAGAGCGAGGCTACGTGTGGCTAAAGGAGATCTACACGCCGGGTGATGAATATGCCCTGGCGCTGGTATGGGACGGGACGGGATACCGGGTGCTGAAGCTGGAAGCAAGACAGTGGCAGGTAGTGGGGGAGGCTGCCCTGTGACGTGTCCCGTCTGCGGCGCTTTCGTGCGCTGCCCTCGCTGCAATCAGATGATCTGCCCTAACTGCGGCGCTGACCTGGAGGAGCCTGCCATTGCTGACTCGGAGTGTGAGCCTGCCCTCGATGGACGGACAGCCGTGGCGGATATATGTGATATCGGACGCCCACATCGGGGACGTGTCGTGTGACGAGGACGGCCTTCGAGACTATATACGTGCTATCGAGGCCGACCCCAAGGGACGCGTGCTCATCACCGGCGACCTCATTAGCGCC
>JAKORR010000732.1 GCA_029777735.1 Armatimonadota bacterium
ATCGGCGACCTTTTCTCTTGCCTGTCCGGCGACGAGCAAGAGACACTTCAAGACCTACTGGCGCGGCTAGAGGAGCACACGCAAACGCTGCAGGAGCCACCACAGAAAGAGCGGTGAACAGAGAAAGGCTTGAAGACTCAACCCAGCGCAGGCACGACCCTAACGTCAAGTGTCGCTCCTAAGAAGCACCTCGATGTCGTCACGTGGTGTCCTCAGCGCAAACCTACGTTGTGAGGGTGATGCAGTTTGCGCTTACGCTATCTGGTACTGATGCTAGTGGCCATCCTCATGGGAGCCCAGGCTTCCGGCCCTCCCGGTGCCTTGGCCGCCGAAGCGGACACGTCTGCTCAGCAGGCGACCGGCACACGAGCAGCGACTGTAGTGGCAGCCACCGATGCGCCGCCAGGGGGCTCAGTCGCCCCCTCAGCAGACGCCCAGGCTTTGGCTTCTCTAGACAGGCCACTGAGCCTTGCCGATTGCCTCCATCTGGCAGTGCAACTCAGGCCGAGGCTTGAGGCGGCTCGCGCTGACCTAGAGAGTGCTCAAGCCGCGACGGACCGGCAGCGCGCCGCGCGCTGGCCCCTTGTCGAGGCGGTGTGGGATTGGCGCACCAACCAGACTCTCGCCAGGCCGTTGCGGCTGGAGGGAGGCATCCTGACCAGTCGCGCCGAGCGTACTACCACACGCGAGGCGAGTGTGGGCGTTGACTTCATCTTCTGGGACAGCAGCCAGCATGCCGCAATCAACCAGGCCCGCGCCTCCGAGGAGGTAGCCTGGTATCACCTGGGCGATACCCAGCGCCAGCTTTTGGAGACTGTGGCGACTCTCTACTACACAGCCCTGGCGAATGAGAAGATGGCTGAAGTGACGGCCAGCGCAGTGGTGTCGGCGCGGCGGCATCTGGACTTGGTGAGAGGGCGCATTGAGGCCGGGACCGCGGCCGAGGCAGACCGCTTACCGGTAGAGGTAGAGCTGGCTCAGGCTCAACTCAGAGCCGTTCAAGCGGAAGATGCGCTCAAGCAGAGCCTGGCGGAGCTACGCGCGACGCTGGGAGTGTTCTCCGATATTCCCCTGCGACTGACGGCACAGCCCGAGAGAGTGACGGCGGAAGAGGAGTTGGCCGCCTTGTGGGAGCGTGCCGCAACCGAGAGAGACGATCTGGAGGCGCTGCGGGCGACGGTGCGCTCTCGCGAATGGGCCGCGCGCCTTGCGAAGATGGACGCGGGGCTTTCCGTACAGCTTAGCGGACATGCAGAGTACGGCCGGTACAGCGGTACCACTGGCGAGAGCTGGTGGGTCGGCGCGGGAGCCTCGGCGCCCCTGTTCAGCAAGCAGGCCCGTGCCGATGTGAAGTCGGCGGAAGCTGGCCTGGCTGCCGCGAAGGCTAATCTGGCAGACGCCGAGCTGATGGTGCGTCAGGCAGTGGAGCAGGCATACTTGTCACTGCGGGACGCGAGCGAGCGCGTGGCTCAGGCCGCCAAGGCAGTGGAGAGCGCCCAGGTAAACCTGCAGGCCGCAGAGGAACGATACGCCGAAGGCGTTGCCACGATCATCGAAGTGACAGATGCTGAGCAGTCGCTCAGAGAGGCCCAGGCCGACGACGTCCAGGCCCGCTATCAGCAGAACGTGGCCGCGGTGCAACTACGCAGTGCCGTGGGCGAGGATCTTCTCCTAACACTGGGTGGGAGCCGATGAAGCGCAAGATCATCGTCACTATTGCTGTTATCGTGATTCTGGGATGGGGGGTCTGGTGGTGGACTCATCGTCGGGCGCTAAAGACGGAAGAGGAAGAGATCGCCACTGTGAAGGTAGAGCGAGGGTCGCTGGTGGTCGAAGTCACGGCACCGGGGGTCCTGGAACCGCTGACGACCGTGGAGGTAAAGTCGCGGAGCGGGGGCGAGATCAAGCGCATCTATGTAGAACCTGGCGACCTCGTCCATGCGGGAGACCTCATCGCTCAGCTCGATCCGACGGAGCTGCAAAACCAGGTGGACCAGCGCGCTGCCCAGGTGACTTCGGCGCGGGCTCGGGTTGAGCAGGCCAGATATGGCGCCCAGCGCGAGGCGGTAAACAGCAAGACCACCTTGGAGGAGGCCGAGGCAGGCGTGGCGTCGGCGCGAGCGCGCTTGCGTCAGGCTGAGAGTGCCCTGAAACTGGCGCGCGCGACCTCGGAAGCCGACGTGCGACAGGCCGAAGCGTCGCTGGCCGCAGCGCGAGCAAGGCTGAAGGAAGCCGAGCGGCAGCGAGATGCTCAGCCACAAATCACAGAGACGTCAGTCGCCCAGAGCCGAGCTGCACTGAAAGCTGCCGAAGAGGACCTGAACAGGCTGCGGGCAGGTGCTCGCTCGCAGGAAGTGGTGCAGGCTGAGGCAGCACTGCAACAGGCTCAGGCCAACGCCGCGAATGCCGAGAAAACACTACAACGGCAAGAAGCTTTGTTGAAGAAGGGGTTCGTTGCCCAGCAAACTGTGGACGATGCGCGCGAGGCCTATGAGCAGGCGAGGGCTCAGGTGGAGTCGGCCCGGGCGTCACTGGAGCTTGTAAGAGAAGGACCGCGACAGGAGGAGATTCGGCAAGCCCAGGCCCGTGTGGAACAGGCTCGGGCTGCGCTGCGTCAGGCCGAGGCGCACAAGGTGGACGTCGACCTGGCACGAGACCAGGCCGATGCAGCGAAGGCCGCAGTGGAGCAAGCTGAGGCCTCGCTGGCGACAGCCAAAGCCAACCTCCGCCAGGTAACTGCACGGGAAGAGGACGTAAAGGCCAGCCGCGAGGCTCTGCGTCAAGCCGAGGCGAGTCTGCAACTGGCGCGGACCGGGCATCTGCAGGTGGGCGCCCAGCAGAAGGAAGTGGAGGCCGCCATAGGTTCCTTGAGGCAGGCTCAGGCCAGCCTGGACGACATTCAGTACAGCTTCCGCAACACAAGCATCACCGCCCCTCGCGACGGCGTGGTCCTGTCCAAGCCCGTTGAGGAGGGGACTGTGATTCCCGCCGGCACGTCGCTGTACTCGCAGGGCACTACGATTGTAACCCTTGCGGATGTTAGCCAAATGTTCGTCATGGCAAAGGTAGACGAATCCGATATCGGGCAGGTCAAGATAGGCCAGCAGGCCACCATAGACCTCGATGTGCTGCCCAACAGACACCTGCAAGGCAAGGTAATCAAGATTTATCCTGAGGCTGTGACGGAACAGGACGTTGTATCATACAATGTCCGCGTGCGCTTGCTGGAAGTGCCTCCAGAGGCGCGCCCGGGGATGACGGCGAGCGTGGTGATCAGTATAGCGCGCCTCGACAACGTGCTGATAGTGCCGGACGCCGCCATTGATCGGAGTAATCGCAAGACCGAGGTTGAGGTAATGCAGGACGGCGAGCCGGTGAAGCGCGAGATCAAGGTCGGCCTCACAAACTGGACTGATACACAGGTTCTTGAGGGCCTGAAGGAAGGCGACGAGGTCGTGATACCGGGTGCGCTGGCGCAGGAACAGGAGCGCCCCAACGACCGAAGCCGCACAGCCAGGCGCGGTGTGAGGATGATGACTCCTGGGGGAGGCCGCGGGCGGTAACGGTCAAGTTTGGTGGCTTGTGGTACGCTCTTGTGTGGGAAAGCCCCGCTACTCTTGGAGTATCCAGAGAAGCGGCCCGGAATCCCAGACTGAGAAACAATGGACACAATCATATCCGTTGAAAACCTGTGGAAGACTTATTACTTC
>JAKORR010000733.1 GCA_029777735.1 Armatimonadota bacterium
CGGCCTGGCGCAGCAGCTCCTCCAACGGGAGCCTGGGCTTCTCGGCTTGCGGGTTCCGCTCGCGCAGGATCTTCGTGGCGAGCGCACGCAGGATGTTGTCGAAGTTGCGCTTCACGTTGTTACGGACAATGTTGCCGTCCGGCTGGCAGCAGACGAGCCCCAGATCGCGGTAGAGGTCTCCTACCTTCTCCTTCAGCCTGTTCTGTGCCGCCTGGTGTTCGCGCAGGATCTCAATGGCGACGGCCGGGAGGGTGACGCGGCGGCGCCCGCGCGCCGTCTTCGGTTCCTTGAACGCCGGGCCGGACGGCGGGTACTCTACGCTTCGCCGGACGTGCAGCAGGCCAGCGTCGAAGTTAATATCCTGCCACTGCAGGCCAAACACCTCGCCCTTGCGGAGCCCGCACAGCAGCGACAAGGCGATAGGCACATGAAGGCTGTACGACTTGCTGAAGTCCAGAAGCAGCCTGACCTGCTCCGGCGAGAGGACCGCCATCTCCGGCCGGCGCGGCCTGGGTGGCTCTACCGCCTGCGCCGGGTTCTCGGCCAGGAGGCGCAGCTTGACGGCGTGCTGCAGGGCTTGCCGCAGGACCCGGTGGTGGTGCCGGACCGTGCGTGCGGCGAGCGGCTTGTCGTGCCCCTCTCGTGGCTTCGTTTGTGCGTCGGTGTAGTAGCCCTGCACGTCGGACGGCGACAGCTTCGCGAGGGGGATGTTCCCGAGGGCCGGCACGAGGTGAACCTCCACGATGATGCGGTACCGCTCGTACGTCTGAGCGGCGAGCCCGGGCCTCACGTCTGCGAGCCAGCGCTGCAGGTGTTCCCCCACCGTCAGCTTGGAGGCCGTGGGGAGCGTGTTCGTGTGCAGCTCGTGAAGCAGCCGGACCCGCTCCCGTTCCGCGTCTCTCCGCGTGCCCACGACACGGTGCCACTGGCGCGCGCGCCGGCCGTCCGGCCTCTTGCCCAGATCGAGGATGACATCCCACTCCTTGCCTTGCCGTCCGGCAGCGTTGCGGGCCGGGCGAACGCAGCCTCTCATGCCTGCGTTTTCCCTTCCTTCTTCCTCCGGTACTTCTCTGGGTTGCTACGGTAGTGGGCACGCTTCCGGCATGCCTCCGAGCAGTAACGCTTCGGTTCCGGCCCCCGTGTCGGTTCTTCGAGGAACCATCGTGGGCAGTCGGGCAGAGCGCACGGACGGTGCTTCCTGCGCTGGTCTATGGCATCAGCGAACTGGCACCACAGGCCTCCGAGCAGGTTGCTGGGAACAACTGCGAGCCGGGGCCGGCGAGTCGACTCGTCCACAAGGAAGCGTGCTCTGACGTGCTCCCTCATTCGCGAGTCTATGAGCGCCGCGAGCCTGGCGATTGCCAGCCGGGCCGGAGTCGGCTCCGCTTCCACATGCGGCTCGGGCCGATGCGCTGCACCGCAACTGAGGGCCAAGACCCACGGCTCCGTGCCCCGGGATCCGATCCTCTCCTCCTGCCAGAACATGGCTTGCCCATCCTCTGCAACAAGCTGAGTGAGCCTGTCGAATGGGCCGTCGCGCCATGCTTCCCACAAGGCGATCCCGTAGCGCATCGCCGCCGTCTCTTCGTGCCAGAGCGCCAACGGTTCCGGCAGCAGGTGTTCGCCCTCGCTCGCCACCCACTGCCCAACCCCGAGCATGCCGTACCTCCGAGCGAACTGGAGGATCGCGTCGTCAGAGCCGTCCAGGTCAGCGAACTGCCGGAACAGGCCAGGTTCGTCTCGCTGCAACCCGTAGTGCCGCAGTTCGGTGTGGGGCCAGTTCGTTAAGGCAAGGCATCGGCCTCCGGGCTTGCCCCCTTCGCCAGGAAGCTCACGGATGACATAGCCGTCTGTGGCAACATGCCACCGGAACAGGTGTAGCTCCATTGTGCATCGGCTCCTCTCGTGCCGTCGCCGTCTTAACAGGCGTCTAGACGGCATTATAGGCCATATGGCGTCTTGTGTCAAGGGTTCGTTTCGTGTAAGATGATGGCAGGCGTTGGGCCTGACTGTCTGTAGGAGAGGAGACGCAATGGAGCGCGAGACTCACAGCGTTGCAGAGGCGGCAGAGCGCCTGGGTGTACATGAGAACACCATTCGGAACTGGGTGCGGAGCGGGGAAGTTCCCGCGGTTCGCCTGGGGCGCAGAGTGCTTGTGCCACGGGTGGTCATCGACCGGCTGCTAGACAGGCCGGAGCCTGCATCGGCGGGGGCTGCTGCTCAGTGATGAGGGCCCCGGCACAGCCGGGGGTTCGGCGCAAGGGAAGGCGCCTCGGGTCTCTGTTAGCCAACGGAACCCGAGGCGCCTCATGAGGACGGGATTATGATAGCACAACGAACACCTGCCGGCAAGAGCCTCGGGCCGATCCGCGAGGCGTGGGCAGAGCATATGCTTGGTGAGCTACGGCGGCGCCCGAGGGGCTTGGCTGTGGCCTTCTTGATGACCGACCTCCGCTCCGCAGATGGTTGGAGTCGGCTGCGGGCAGAGCGCGCTATCGAGGATCTGGTGCTCCTCGGCCTGGCCGAACTCCATCGGAGCAGTTCTGGCCCGGTTGCCCGTCTCACGGCGGCTGGGAAGGAGGTGGCCTGTTGAGACGAGCCACCCGCGTTCCCCCGCAATCACTGGAGGCGGAGCAGGCCGTGCTTGGGGCCATGCTGCTTGAGCGGAGCGCCATCGACGCGGCCGTGGGGCTCCTGGTGCCAGATGACTTCTACCGGGATGCTCACAAGCTGATCTTCCGGGCAGCCGGCAGCCTGGCAGGCCGGAATGAACCGGTGGACCTCACCACCCTGGCGGCCGAGCTGGAGACGCGCGGGCACCTGGAGCAGGTCGGAGGACGGCCCTACCTGGCAGCCCTACTGGACGCAGTGCCAACGGCCGCCCATGTGGAGTACTACGCCAAGATCGTAGCGGACAAGGCCGTCCTCCGCCGGCTCATCGGTGTCGGCACAGACATCGTGGAGGAGTGCTTCGGCGATGTGGAGTCGACCGGCGATGTGGTCGCGCGTGCCGAGGCGGCCCTCCGGGCCATCACTGAGAGAGCCGGGCAAGCACCGGGCCGAAACGGGGCACTGAAGACGAGGACGGCCACGGAGCTTGTCGGAATGCAGTTCGCCCCCGTCCGTTGGGCTGTGCAGGACCTGATACCAGAGGGGCTGTGCCTCTTCGTTGGCAAGAGCAAGCTCGGAAAGAGCTTCCTTGCCTTC
>JAKORR010000734.1 GCA_029777735.1 Armatimonadota bacterium
CAGTTCCTTGCCCAGACACACCACGGTGATGTTGCGATCCTCCTCGGGTCGGGCCTCCAGCTCGCGCCGGATCTCGTCCAGGTCAAGCGGCGAGAGCGGATGGTTGAAGGGGATGATCTTCACCAGGTTGCGCCCGAGAACGCCGTCAAAGAAGGGGTCGGTGCGGGTGCGCTGGATGCCGATGTGCTCGCAGGCCAGGTTCACGGCCTCGTTGTGCTGGATCTGCAGGTCGTAGTCGTTAACGCGCCAGACGGTGAAGGACAGTTGCGCAGGCTCGGGCGGCGCGTCCTCGCTGTCCACCAGCTTGCCCTGGCCGTTGTTGCCCTGGGCCGCGATCTGCTCCTGAATGATGGTCTGCAGGCGCTTGGAGGTGGTCTGAATGGCGCCTCTGTTGATGTCGCACCCGATCCAGCGCCGGCCCAATTTCTGAGCCACCGCGGCGGTAGTGCCAGAACCGATAAAGCAGTCAAGCACGAGGTCACCGGGGTTGGAGGAGACTGTGATAATGCGATCCAGCAGGGCCTCGGGCTTCTGCGTCGGATAGTCGCTTTTTTCTTCCTCAGGTATATGCATAATGTCCGCGATTTCCGTCCACACATCACCCTGCATAACGTCCTCAACTACGAATTCGCCGTCTTGGCGGAGGAAATACTTGATGCGAATTCGTCCGGTCTTCGTCTTGTGGACCCTGCCCTCCTCGGCCAGCCGCGCAATACTATCATCGGTATAGTCGCCGCGTGGTGCGGTCTTGAACCAATGGCCCTCCTCATCTTGCCGATACCCGGCTTTCTGGGCTTCCGAGAGTGGAACTCGCTTTTCAACGTAGACAGGATGATAGACAGGCTTCTCGCCTTTGGTATACCAAAGGATAACGTCGTGATTCCGGGCAAACTGACCGGCTACCGCCTTGGCCCCGCGCGCGGTTGTGCCATATACCCAGATAACCTCGTTCCTGAAATGCTCGGGGCCGAACACTTCGTCGAGTAGATAGCGCAAACCATGGACCCTTCGATAGTCGGCGTGCAAGTAGATACTCCCGTCTTCCGCCAGTAGCTCCTTGAGAAGCAGCAGCCTCTCATACATGAACTGCAGGTAGTTGTCGTTGGCCCAGATGTCCTCGTACTGGATTTGCTCGCCGAGGGTGTAGCCCTCGCCCTCGATCTGGGCAGCGCCGGTGGCTCCGCGCAGACGCACGCGGCGCACGTAGTCGGCCCCGCTGTCAAACGGCGGGTCAATGTAGATGAGCTTGACCTTGCCCCGGAAGCCGTTAGCCAGCAGGTGGGCCAGGACTTCCTTGTTGTCGCCGTGGAAGAGCAGCCCTCCGCGTGGGTAACGGTCCGGCCAGTCGGCCCACAGGTCGCGCTGGGCGGCGCGCCGGGCGGCGTCTCCGTTGGGGTCAAAGGTCTCGATGTGCTGAGCTGGAAAGGCGGTCACCTGCGACAGCGGCCGCTTGCCGACCCAGGTGAGCATGGGCCTGCCCTTGGCAGGCGTGATTTTGATTGGCTTGCCTTCAGGCATGGTCAGCTCTCACTTCCCGGTTGTTTCAGGAGGTATTCGGTCTGTTTGAGCAAAGCCGGCAAGTGGCTCTCAATGACACCCCAGACGACTTCGTGATTCACAAGGTCATAGCCGTGGATGAGGATGTTGCGGAAAGCGATGATGCGCTCCACGTTGGGAATCTGGCCGGCCACCGCCGCATCGGTTTTTCTGAGACGATTGAGGGCTTCGCCGATAATCTCAAATTGTCGCTCGACGGCGGAGCGCAACAAGGGGTCGGCGGTGTAATCGGCCAGACTTTTGCCGTGGACGAAACGCGTGATGAGGCTCGCCGCCTGCCGAATATCCTCCAGCAGTTTCTTGGCTTTAAGCCGCATAGAGGACCTCCCGACTGTGCTCGATGGCCTGAAGGAAGTAGGGGTTGCGAATGGCACGGGTCATGACCAGGTCCACAGGCCGTTGCAGGAGCGCCTGCAATGCTTCTAACAGCCCGAAATAAGCCTCCGCACTTTCGCTTGGACTAAGGGGATAGAAATCCACCAAAAAATCAAGGTCACTGGTTTGCGGGTCGAAGTGTTCGCCCACAGCAGAGCCGAAGACCTCCAGTCGGCGGACGTGATAGCGCCGACAAAGGGCGGCGATCTCGACGCGCTTGCTGTCGAGTAGGTCAATCATCTTTCTCGTCCCCTCCACCGCCCGGGGTCATTGACGCACCAAACAAGCCCCTCACGTTCGCACCCCTTACGAAGTCCCGGGCGACCTTCATGCCGTCGTAGGGAACGGTGTCCCCTGGCGTGAAGATCATCTCATAGCGCAGGCGCTCGGGGTTGAGGGCTTCCCACTTGCGCAGGGCCAGGGCCTTACGGCCCTCAACGGTCAGCACGGGTTCGCCCCGCTCGGCGCGGGCAAGGTCCTCGTTAGTCGCGGCCTCGAAACGTGCGTCCTTGATCTCCACGATGAGGGTCTTGCCGTCCTTGCGCCGGATCACGAAGTCGGGCGTGTAGCGCCGCCACTTGCCCTTGTCGTCCTTGTATTCCACGTAGAAGTCGGTCTTGGCCGGGTCAGTCAGCGCGCCGGTGAAGTAGATGTCCTCCACATCCTCGGGCTTCTGGTTGAGCGCGCGAAGCATCTGGTCAAAGAAGTCCTTCTCCGGATTGGAGTCGAAGTTGTAGGGCGTGTAGTGGAAGCCGAAGTTGCCGTCGTTGTCGCGCAGGGTCTCGCAGTACAGCAGCAGGCGCTCGCGGTCTTTCGAGTAGATAATCTCGGCGGTGTAGACCTCCACACCGGAGGGGTCAAGGTTGCGCTTGAAGCCCTCGGGCCGGACCAGGGCCAGGGCGCGTTCCACGCGCTCCTCGTGGACCTCGTAGTCGCAGGTCTGCTCCTCGATCTGCCGGGCCAGTTCGCGCAGGTGGTAGAGTGGGATTTCCTCGCTGTCGTAGAGGCCCCGAAGCTGACCGTAGACCTCCCAGAAGTCCAGACGGTACTGAGCGGCCAGGTCAACAGCGGCGCTGTAGGCGTCCGCGGTCTCGGGCACGGTCTCAATCGCCACAGTCTCCCCGATCTGCCGCAATACCTGTTGGGTGGCCTGCTGAACAGTGAGGTCATAATCCCGGCGTCTCAGGGCGGCTTCCTTCTCTCCGGTGGGGCGCTGGAGGTGCAGGGGCGCTCTCTCAACGTCCTTGGGCTCCACGGTGCGCAGGATGTGGGTCACCACCAGAGGCGGGATGTCCAACTTGCGCAGGACGATCGGCTTCTGCTGGGTCTCGCTCACCTCGCGGTTGAGGTCGGCAATGGTCTCACCGTAGGTCTCCTGAAGCTGGCGGTCGAGGATGCTGAAGTTGTCGGTGGACAGGTAGACGCGGGCCTTGTGGGTGTTGCCCGGCACCTGGCGCAGGCACCGGCTGGCGGCCTGCAAGACGAAGTTGTTGGAACTCGTGAGCTTGCGCACCAGAGCACAGGCGAAAAGACTGGGGCAGTTCCATCCCTCGGTGCCCTTGTTGACCAGCAGTATGACGCGGTGGGGCGCTTGCGGATCGTTCAGCCGGTTGAAGGCGGCCTCGTCGGCGGGCTTGGTAAGGGTATTGTCCGAGGTGTTCACCAGACACAGGGCTGGGCTTTGCCCGACCTCCACCAGGGCCTGATCTATCACGGGTCGCAGTTTGGCGAGGTCATCGGTCTGCGGGAAGTACATGGCCAGGCGCGCCGGCGCTCCGTTGGGCAGGCGAACCTCGCCGTAGGTCTCAAAGAAGTCCCTGATGACGTGGGCCGCATACTGCTCCACGTTGCCCTCGAAGTCGTAGGCCTGGATGTTGCCCGCCAGTTCCTTGAGGTAGCCGTCTCTGATGCCCTCAGACAGGCCGTACCAGATCACCACGTCCTTGAGCGGCTGCCGCTTGTAGTAGGGCGTGCCGGTGGTGTTGACCACGCAGATGACCTGGGTGTTCTTGGCCAGGTAGTCCACGGTCTGCCGGACGCGCTTGAGGCGTGTGTCCAGGGACTGACCGTAGAGGTGGTGCGCCTCATCCGAGAAGATCGCGAGGCACGGCAGGCTGGCCAGGGTCTGCAGTCGGCGGTTGGCCACCTCGCGCTTGGCCTCCTCCTCATTCGCGAACAGGCCGCCGAGATCGCCCCTGCGGATGGTCTCGGCGGTGATCCGTATCTTCTCGGTGTTGGTGACGATCAGGTTGAAGCTGGAGCCGCGTATCACCGGGATGTCGCTCTCGCCGTCGCGGGTGAAGGTCAGCTTGACCGAAGCCGCAAAGTGCTTGTAGAGGCGCGGCGGCAGGATGCGGTCGTAGGGGACTTCGGCCAGTTCCCGCAGAGCCTCCACGATGGTCTTGCCCGGCGCGAACACCAGGGCGTTGTGCGCGAAGTCGGCCTCCGGGTACTCCAGGGCCATAGCAAACTCGGTGGCAATGATCGCGCCGATCAGCACGGTCTTGCCCGCGCCCATGGCCAGGGCGAAGATGTAGCTGGGGTAGTCCAGGTTCAGGCTCTCGCGGAGGGCTTCAAGACGGAAGCTGCGGACAAACTCGTCGTCGGACTGCAGGCGCTGCCAGAGAGAGCCAAGGTCGTAGTCAGCTTGTCTGAAGGCTGCGTCTGGAATACCCAAGGCCTCTATGAGGTCTGCGGTTTTCGTGTAGAGTTCGCGGTACAGACCAAAGACTTGGGGGGTGTCTTTGACAGCCCGCAGGTACCAATAGATCTCCAAGGCCCGCAACTGCGGCGTGCGCAGGTAGCGCAGACCTCCGGTCTCCGGATCGGTCTGCCAGTCCAGTATCTCGCCGATGACCGGGTACTGCTCGCAGGGATACCCGGCTTCGCGCCAGGCTTGGGCTTTGGCGGCTAAGACTTGGTATAGATGGTCTGTAGGCATCGTGTCCCTAAGATACCAGAGTTGCTGCGTTGTGTCTCATTTTCACTCGAACTCGTGGCGTAAACTCTCGTAGAGTGCGCCCGAAAAGGCCAAACCATGCGGTGATAGGCCTCCCCGCCGCTCACGCTTCAGCCCGTGGCCAGGGCCTTCATGAATAGCTCGAAGGCCTGAGGTAAGATGCCGAACTCGGCCAGCGTCGCCAAGGCTACGCCAACCACCAGCAGGGCCGCCAGGAGCGTCTTGCCAATATCCTGGCCCTTGAGTTGCGCCACCAGCAAGGGATGACGCGACAGGTAAGCGCCCGCCGCATAAAGTTCCTCGCCCATCAGGGTATAGTCGCAAGTGGTAATAAAGAAGGGCAATTGGGTATCGGCGTCGGTGCCCGCTATCTGAACGCAGCCCGCGATGTTGCCCGTTTCAGCCAGGACCAGGGCCTCGGCAAAGAAGTACCCCATGTAGAAACACGCAGCGGGGCGCTCGCGCAGGATCATGCCGTCTACAGCCGCCACGTAGCCGAATTGGCTTTCAGTGACGAAAAAGATGTCTTCAGGGCGGAAGGCATCGGGCCGGCCTGCCTCGAGATAGGCTTCGCGCACTATTTCCCTCTCGGCGGCCATGACCAGCGCGTCGTTGCAGGGCACCAGTACTGGCGTGTCATAGGCAGCTGTGCGGCGCGCCAGGTGTCCGAGGATGAGCATCGAGGCAATGGTCGAGATGCTGGACACGCCCACCAGGCCGGAGACGTACAGCAGGGGCTGGCCCATCTCCGTGGCACGGCCGATAGCGTCATCCACGGCCTGAAGGCCCGCGATTGGGCGCACATATAACTCGCGCCGGCGGGCTGTAGCGATGCTGAGGACGACGATCAGCCCGTAGACAAGAGAGCCGACCAAGACGTTGATCTTGGTCACGTCGATGAGCTTGGCTAGGGGACGAGTAGGTCCACCGGATGCAGGGGGCGAGAACTGGACCTTGGTCCCTGCGGCGATCTTCAGTGGGTCTTCTGGGTCGAGGGCGAACTCGGCGCCTGTTCGAACGTACAGGGCCTCGACCTGGGCCAGATACAGGCGCCGCGGGCTCGTGCCCTCTATTTTGCTCTGCATGGCCGCGGGGTCGGCCAGGAGGTCGCTAACGGTGTACTCCTTGCCTTGCTCAGCCATCTTCACGCGATAGCCGACCAGTTGCCAACCCGCCGGGACCTGGGCCGGTGGCCGCCAGCGCAGAATAAGGGACACGCCCCTTGGATCTTCGGGATCGTCCTCAAGGACCGCGTCCCGAGGCGGAGGGAACTGGGGCGCAGCGAAGGCGGGCAGAGCTATCCACGCCGATACCAGGGCCACCAGCGCCAAGGCTGTCGGCTGCCTCATTGCTCGATCAACTCCACATTCGCCCGCGGTACTGTTACCTCGCGATCGTCGGCCAGTCGTACCCTGACTACCCGCACGCGGGCCTCCGTCTCGATCTCCCGCGGCTCAGGGGGTAAGTCCACCACTGTAGCCAGTTGGCCGAAATAAGGGTCTCGTATGAGGCGCACCGGTCGCCCCGGTTCGAGCAAACCCTCGGCCTTGCCTTCCTCGGCAGGTGACTCACCAGGTTGTGTCACAAGCACTTCGGGCCGCAGAACCCCGGCGCGGATCTGGGTGGCGCCGTTCACGGAAGCCTTCGCCCCAGCCCGAGCGACCAGCAACTCGAAGGTGCGCGTAGCCATAGGGATGCGCCCGAAACCCTCGGTGAGGACGAGGGTAAGGCCGACGTGTTCATGCCCGGTGACGGCTACGCCCAGGGGATAGCCGAGGAGGCTGTCCACGTCCTGGTCTTCCATGCCACCAACCACGATGGCAGCCGCGCCCAGGGAAACAGCCTTTCTCACGGCCCCAAGGGTCACCAGAGAGCCGCCGATAAGCACAGCCCCACGGCAGTCGTCCTCGAGGCCCTCCTCGTCGAGGATTGCTTCGGGGCCGTCAACGGCGAGACGCAAGAATCCGCAGGTTTCACCACCCAGACCAAAGATGCCCTGAACCAGGGTGCAGGTCGCCTCGATGACAACACCCTCGCGTGGAAGTACCTCGGTGACAACACCATCCAGATAGGCCATGAGCTCAACGGGAGTGGGAACGCCGCGAAGCGATACCTGGCCAGTCACAGAGCTGATGCTCTCGATGGTGCCCGCCATCGGCGCCCTGCACAGGCTGTGAAAAAGCCCCCACAAGCCTCTCAGCTCGGCGATCACCTCGCCGCGCTCTACGCTCTCGCCCTCCTGCTTGAGCATAAAACGGGGGACTTCTTCGGGCGCAACGTTGAGCTCGGCGGCGACGTTGACCATCCGCACCGGCCCGGGCATATGCGTCGAGGCCACCACTTGCTCGGCCTCAACCTGTTGGCCCCTGGCAACGTGCACCTGCCCCGGCAGGGGCAGCCGCCGTTCCTTGCGCACGTGGGTGCGCTCCATAACCTTCAGACCTGGGGTATAGGCGTGCGCCATGTTATCTTGTCCAGACAAGCCACAAGCCAGAGTCGTCCTCGCTGACCCAACTACTTCGGGTTTATACGGCGTAGCGGGCTTCAGCGTCAACCCACAGGGCCGGCAGAGCCGTAGAGGGTGCTTGCAGACGAGTGTGCAACAGGCCTTGATCCAGCTTTGTCTTGGGGTTACCTTCCCTGCAGCCGATTGTTGGCGCATGGCCAGACCAGTGCCCCCTATTGTGCTCTCCGACGATGACCGCGCGGTCCTCACCAGTTGGGTGGGGTTGGGACTACTGAACAGCGCCTGGCCCTGCGAGCCGAGATCACCCTTGCCGCCGCCGAAGGTCAGGCGACTTGCGTGCGACATCGCTACCGCCCTCGACCACGCCCGGCGACGGTAAGCGGAGGGCGGTTACGCTATGCCCAGGGCGGCATCGCCGCCTTTGCACGACGAGCCGCGGTCCGGACGCCCCGCACAGTATGGAAGGCAGCACGAACAGCGCCTTCTGGCCCGCTGGGCGCTCAAGGGACACAGTTTTACACCCCTTCGCGAGCCACGCCAGGCCGTCAGCCAGTCCGCGGAAGCGTATAACAAGGACGCCGCACCTCTCGAGTGGAAAGCCGTCGTCCACCAAGTCCAATTCGCCAATTCTTATGCAGACTTGCGCAAGTGAGTGTTAGCCTAGGGCTTGTTTGGGGCGACGCCCGTCGCCTGGTTCACCAGGATACGGCTGCATGCCCGGTCTGAGGCAAAAGACCCGTCGAGAATGTCGGCCTCCGTGAAGGTGGCCATGAGGATTTGCTTGGCGCCGGTGCGCGAGTAGTCATAGATGA
This sequence comes from Armatimonadota bacterium, assembly GCA_029777735.1. Taxonomy (GTDB): domain Bacteria; phylum Armatimonadota; class Zipacnadia; order Zipacnadales; family FEN-943; genus JAKORR01. Next base: position 8,171 of record JAKORR010000734.1, read on the forward strand.
TGTAGACAACACCCTCGGGGCTTTCCACCCCGTCGGGATAGGATACCCCCTCGCGCTCGTCGATCCTCAGGCCACCCTGCCACAACTCACCCTCGTCTTCCGACAGGTACGCCGTAAGGTGTGAACGGGTCTTGCCGTCAGGCGGGTCGTGCTTCACCAGTAGCAGTCTGCCCGACTGCAGGCGTCGCACGAAGAACCGGGCACTGGGAATGTGAGTGACCGTGGACGACTGACGTCCCGGAGTCCAAGTGCGACCTCGGTCTGTCGAGAAGCTCTCCCCCACGCCATAGTTGGTCCGGACCAGCATCCACAGGCTCCCGTCGCGCCGTTCAACGATGTGGTGTTCGTCGCACGCCCGTCCGGGCACATCCGCCTGGCCCAGAATCTCCCATGTCTCACCGTGGTCCGAGGATGCCACGGCGTTTGTACCGCAGGCTCCACCCGGATCACGGCAAAAGGCGCAGTCCATGAGGTTCACAAGCCCGACCTGCCACACCGCCGCCGGTAGTACCCATTCCCCTGTTGACAGTACCACCGGCTTGTTCATCATGACACCGTCGCAGAGACGGCGCGGAGCGGACCAGGTGGGATTCTCCGAGCCAGACTCCTCCGTCACGATGGCCCACACGCCGGCGCGGCCGTCAAACCAACTGTACGACTGCGCCCAGAACAGCCACAGCCTGCCCCCCGGGTCGTGCCAGAGGCAGGGGTCGAAAGCCCTGACGCTGCCAGGTGGGTCGATGACCAACCGCGGAGACGACCAGGTCCTGCCGTTGTCGCCGCTGGTGACCAGCAGGACGTAGTTAAGCGGGCCCTCCGTGTCGCCGCCGCTGTACCAAGTGGCCCACAGACGGCCGCCCGGAGCACGCTCCAGGCCCGGGATGCCCTGGAAGATACGCGTGCTGTCGGCGTACTCAGGCCCCGGCGCGACGTTCACCAAGGGTAGCTGCAGGGCAGGCTCCTCGAGCTCCCCAGACGAGGTGTTCTCCGAGTTCATGGCTGTAGGCTCCTGGCTGTGAGTGGCGATGGGCAACACCAGCAAGACCCCCAGGGCGAGTGTTCCCACCACGCGTGTTGGATTGGCGAGCATAGCGAAAACCACCGAGGATCAACTACGAAAGACGGATTCCTAGGTCCGACACCCGTATCTTCATCATCTCGCCAGGCCTCAGGCTCCCGGCTCTAGCTCACCGTCGGCACAATTCCCTAGGCTGGCACCCGCGACGGCCGCTTATTCCTTGCACAAGGAGCTCCCGGGTGTCAGGCGCCCCCGGCCCCTTCGCCCTGGAACTCGCTGGGCAGCCACACAGAAAACACCGACCCCTGGCCAGGAGTGGATTCCACCGACAACCGGCCGTGGTAGGCAGCCACCGTGCGCTTGACGATACTCAAACCCAGGCCCGTACCTACGATACCTCTCCGCTCAGGCGACTGCACGCGGAAGAACTCCTCGCCCAGCCGCGGTATGGCTTCGGGTGGGATGCCCAGCCCGGTGTCGGCCACGACGAACTGCACGCCCTCCCCCTCGCGGCGGGCCTCGATCCTAACTGCACCGCCCGGCAGGTTATACTTGATTGAGTTACTCACAAGATTGTTGAGCAGGCAGAATAGGTCCTCTCGATCAGCATACAAGGGTGGAAGGTCGTCCGCTACCTCGACGGTCATCCTCACGGCGTTGTCGGCCGCCAGCGCCTCGTTCATCTCCACAACTTCAGCCACCACCTCAGCCACCGGCACAGGCTCGATGTTACGGCGCGGCAGAGCCTCTGAGCGCGACAGGTCCAGCAGGTCGCGCACCAACTGCACCATGCCCTCAACCCGCTCGCTGCACCTCAGCACGATGTCCCGTTGCTGCTCCGGTGACTGTTGGGGACCGCGCAGGATAACCTTTAGAAATCCCTGGACGGCTGCCAGCGGCGACTTCAGTTCGTGGGCCACCTTGGCCATGAACTTCAGCTTGGCCCGCTCGGCCTTCAACAGATCAGTCACGTTGTGCAGCACAGCGACGGTTCCCAAAAACTTAGCCTGCGACGTCTCAATGGGGAAGACCTGGACCATATAAATGTCTGAGCCAAGCTGAATCTGGCCACTCTGCGCTGCGTGGCAACCGTCTTCTGACGAAACATCCAATTGGATGAGCCGGCGTAGCTCGGGTGAGCGGATAACCTCTTCGAGGGGCCTCGGCTCATGAAGGCTGGGGCCGTAGCCCACAGCCGCACAGGCCGCCGGATTGCACAGCACCACCAAGCCGTCGACATTCACCACGATCACGCCGTCCCCCATGGCCTCCACTATCGTCCGCAACTGCGTGCGACTGGTGTTGAGCTCCAGCAAACTGTTCTCCGCTTGGTCCCGCAGTCGACGATAGTTTAGGGCCCGCTCGACGCGCAGGATCAGCTCTCGCGGCTCGAAGGGCTTTGGGAGATAGTCAAAAGCGCCGCGCCGCATCGCCTCCACAGCCGTCTCGAGACTCACGTGGGCAGTGATCACCACCGAGACGACGCGCAGCCCCTCCTCGGCCACCCTCTCGAGGACCTCCATCCCGCCCAGGCTGGGCATCACAAGGTCTATGACCATAACATCAAAGTCACGCTCTCCCAGCTTCTCGAGAGCCTGACAACCGTCCATGGCCAAGACAACCCGAGCGCCACAACTCTCTAATACCCTTTGCATACCCTTGGCGATAGCGACTTCATCGTCAACTAGAAGAATATCGGCATTAATCTCCGGGCGATCCATCAGCCACCCTCATCCTTGGCCGCAGCCGTATCCCCCTCCGCCGAGCCCGCCGCTTGCCGTTCGGCAAGCAGCCGCCTCAGCGTGTTCGCGAGATCAGCCGTAGGCGCGGGTTTGTCGAACCAAGCGTCGGCCCTCATCCAGTCCAACACTTCCTGGGGATTCAGATGAAAGTCGAACCCCATGTCCTGCACCACTGACGTTAACATCACAATGGGAGCATCGCGAAATCGCGGATCGCGCCGCAGGGCCCGGGCCAAGCGGGCACCCGAGTCGGTGCGCTCCATCATCAGGTCGAGGACAAAGGCATCTGGCACCTCACGATTGGCAACATCCAAGGCCTCATCGCTACGCTCGGCGGTCACCACCTCGAAGCCCGAGATCTCGAGCATCACCCGGTGTTGTTCGAGAAAGTCGGGATCGTCGTCCACCACCAGCACCTTAATGGCCTCGCGTGTGGACATCGGCGTGTGCCGCAGAGGGATTCGTACGGTCACGGTGGTGCCCTTGCCCACCTCGCTCTGAAGATCCGTCTCGCCGCCGTGGGTCTGGACGATGCCGTGAACGACAGCCAATCCCAGTCCCGGCCCGTGGCCCGGTGGCTTGGTGGTCACGAAGGGCTGAAAGACGCGGTCAGCCACCGAGGGGTCCAGTCCGCGGCCATTGTCGCGCACACTTATCTCCAGCGCCCGGCCATCCGCGCTCAGTCCCGTCTGAATGGTGATCTCACCGGAGCCGTCAATGGCCTCGATGCTGTTAGTCACCAGGTTCACTATGACCTGCGCCAGCTGCCCCGGGTCGGCGATAATCCTTGGCAAGTTGTCGGCAAGCTCCTGTCGCACTTCGATGCCCGAGATGACGAGACGTGGCTCTAGCTCATCCAGTGCGCGCCGCACAATCTCATTGGGGTGGACTTCCTCCCACTCCGGCTCATACTGGCGCGCGAAGCCGCGCAGGCTGGACATGACCTCGCGGCAGTGCAGGCCCTCGGCGATGATGGTGGCCAGGTCGTCGCGGCGCGGGTCGTCCTCGGGCAGCTCATCCCGCAGAAGCTGCGCGTATACCACAATGTGCCTCAGTGGCTCGCTGATCTCCGCCGCTAAGTCGGCCGACAGCCGTCCCATAGACGCCATCTGCTGGGCACGTATGGCCTGCTCCCGAGCGCGCTCGATCTCCGCCTTGCTGCTACTCAGCCGCTCCAAGTTCACCTCTAGCTGGTCGATGAGATAGGGCAGGCACATCTCCGGCTCTGCCAGGCCCTGGTAGACCGCGATGGCCTTCTCGCGGCACGTGCCATACCCGCAGGCCCCGCAGTTAAGTTCCTGGTCGGGCGCGTGCTTGTTGGTTCGCGCCAGGATCTCGCGAATCTCCGTCTCCGTGGGCATGGGCAGGTCGATGCTCTGGGCCTCGAAGGTCCGGCTTACGTCGATCCTCGCCACCTCGCGGCTGTGGCGTCGCAGGTTGCGGGAGTGCTTCCGCAGCTCGCGCGTATGGGCCGTCACCTTGGCCTTGCGCGCCAGTGGGTGCATATCGCTGCCAAAGGCGGGGCCTGCCACACAGCCCTCGCAGAGAAGCGCGTCAAGGAAGCGGACCTGCAGCTTCCCCTCCCGCAGAGCCGTGAGAGCGGTCTTGCAGTGGTCCGGCCCTTCCACTACGACTATGGAATCGTCCATAATGTCCGCCTGGATGGCGGCCGTCTTGAGCAGCCCTCCCGGAAGAGGAAACAGCGCTCCGAAGCAAGGCAGAGGCTCATCGGCACTTTCGGGCTGGAGGGCCGAAGCCTCCACACCCTTCTCCCTCAGCATTTCTTCTAGCTCCTGGAAGGTCAAGGCTGCATCCACCGCACCAGCTACGGCCGGGTCGCGCCGCTCAGCCTTCTTGGCGATACAAGGGCCGATAAACACAATCCTGGCCTCAGGCATATATAGTCCCTTCACCGCACGGGCCAGGGCGATCATGGGAGAAACGATGGGCGCCAAGTAGGGCACCAAATCGGGCATGTACTTCTCGATATAGCTCACCAGCGCCGGACAGGGCGTGCTGATCACCGGGTGGTCATGGGGACGCTTGAGCAGGTCCGCATAGGCCGCGGCCACCATCTCCGCCCCGAAGGCGACCTCTAGGACCCGGGCAAAGCCCAGGGCCCTCGCGGCGGCCACCACTTGCCCGGCCGACAGGTTCTCGAAGGCCGCCGGATAGGATGGTGCCAGAAGGGCAATGGTCGGCTCACCCGAGCGCAGCAGCTCCATCACCTCGGGCACGGCCGGCTCAACTTGTTTGGCCTTCTGCGCGCAGACCTTGACGCAGTTACCACAGCCGATGCAACGCTCCTCGAGAACGTGCGCCTGCCCTTCCTGCACGCGGATGGCCTTCGCCGGGCAACTGCGCACGCAGTTGTAGCAGCGCCGGCATTTCGCCGCGATGGTGGTCACTACCCCACGGCTCGGCATCTGGGGGACAGCCAAGAGCTCACCTCTCTCACAAAAGCGCACCGGCGGGGGACTTTGACCTCGGGAGAACGCCAAATGCACACCCCCGCGGCCGCCACACGCCGACCAGTGGCTCAGATCCTCTGACGCCGCAGGCCGGCCTCAACCTCTTCAAGCAGCTCCACTACCAGGCTGCGTATCTTCCCGGATAGCATCGAGAGCTGCTTCTGAATCAAATGGTTTCCCACCATCTGCGTCTCGAAGGAGGCGTGGTCCAGCAGATACTCCTTGAGCGCCACAAGAGCGTTGGTCGTGTGTCGGTCTTGGAAGGACCACTTTTCCGCTCCCTCTGGCACCTCCAACCCCCGAGTCGGCACGCGCAGGCATGTGCAGCACAAATTGGGCAGGAAACCGGCTTCGCAAAGACGGTAGATCAGCGCCTCCAGGGCTCTGGGCCGCCCTATGGCCAGTACACCCGCCGCGCTCGGATCGCCGTCACTGGTGTAGGCTCCCGGGTAGCTCAAGGACCCTATGCTCACCTGCGAGATTCCCAGGCCGTAGAGGTCGCGCCGGACCTCTGTCGGAACGGGCGTACACAGGATCAACTCCGTGGTGGGCAAGGCCAAGCGCGTTACAGCGATCACGAATCGAAACACGTCGTCGTTAATGTCGCAAGCAGGCTCATGGGAGGCCGGCGCTGCCTGGGCGGGTATCAAGCGCGGGTAGGTTATCGAGTGCGGCGCACGGCCATAGATCTCGGCCAGATACTGCGCGTGCATCAGCATCGCAACTATGTCAGGGCGGTAGTCGCTTACCCCCAACAGAATCCCCATACCCACCGTTTCAAAGCCCGCCTCATAGGCCCTGTCGTGGCAGGTCAGCCGCCAAGCGTAGTCGGACTTTGGACCGTCGGGATGCAGCCGCGCGTAGACCTCCGGGTCATAGGTCTCTTGGAATACGTGGTAGATCCCCAAGCGTAGAGCCTGGCGCAGCTCGCGCAATTCTGCCAGGGACAGGGGGTTAATGTTGATGTCCACGCGCTCGATTTGCCTGTAGCCCGACCGCACGCCATAGACCGCACTGACCAGATCTCGCAGGTAGGGCACGCCGCTGCGGTCGTCGCCCATGACCACCATGAGGCAGCGATAGCCTTCGTCCAGCAGCGCCATGACCTCGCGCTGGACCTCGGCCGCCGTGGCGGAACGACGCTTGAGTTTGGCGTCCGAGCGTCGCAGAGGACAGTACAGACAGTCATTGACGCAGCGGTTGCTAGGGCAAATAGGCGTGGTGAGCGTGATGCGACGGCGGAAGTTCTCGGCGTGGATCTGGCGAGCCGCCTCTATGATCTCAGCCTGCAGGCCCGGGGCCTCAACCTGCAGGAGCGCAGCCGCTTCCTCGCAAGCCAGGCCTAGGCCACGAGTGGCCTTCTGCAGCAGGTCACGAATTGCTGTGGCGTCAGCGGCACGACCAACGGCCAGGGCCTTGTCAACCTTCTCAGGGTCATAGATTCTCGCCGCGGTCTGCTCGACACGGTCCCGTGACCACTCGGTTGAACTGAACGTCTGCCTTTCCATCTGGCCCCACCCTTCGGTCCGTTGCCGCCTTAGGCGCTACGGTCCACTGCCAGGCGCTTGACCCAGCCGCACCTCTCTCCAACTGCAACAAACACAGCCCTTGGGCGATCAGCACCCACGGCGTGAATTGGAGCTAACCTGCTGGCCACCGAACCTAGATTGTCAATGGTGCCTTCCAGCCTGCTAGGCCCCAGTTTGTCTTCCACTCTTGTCGTCCTGTACCTGCACGGCCCGCCGGCTGCGCGGCGTGTACTGGGTGTGGAGAAGGTGATGAGACCGCTCGCTCAGGGGCTTGCCCAGGAATCGTTCGTACAAGGCCTGGATAGACGGATTCTCGTGCGACCGCCTGATTGGCATCTCCTGGTCGGCCTGGTAGATAGCGTCGGCCCTCGCTTGGCGAATCTCGGGCGAAGTGGGAATCGGCTGGCCACCCCCACCGAGGCAGCCGCCCGGGCAGGCCATGATTTCGATGAAGTGATATCCCCCCTCGCCGGCTACTACCCGATCGAGCAGCCGCGCCGCATTAGCCAGACCGTGCGCCACAGCAGCCCGCAAATCCAAGTCGCCTACCTTCACCGACGCCTCGCGCACCCCCTCCATCCCGCGCACGGCATGAATCTCGACGTTGTCCAGCTTCTCCCCCGTGATCACCTCGTAGGCCGTCCGCAAGGCGGCCTCCATCACTCCTCCCGTCACCCCAAAGATGACCGCCGCGCCCGTGGACTCACCCAGTGGGTCATCGTACTCACTCTCTTCCAGGACCATGAAGTCCACTCCCTTCTCTTTGATCATTTGCGCCAGCTCGCGCGTCGTCAGCACGTAGTCTACGTCCTGAAAGCCCGAAGCGCGCATCTCGGGCCGGGCTGCCTCGAACTTCTTGGCCGTGCACGGCATGATTGACACCACGCGCATCTTGGCCGGGTCTACTCCTGCGACTTCCGCAAAGTAGGTCTTTGCCACGGCCCCGAACATCTGCTGCGGCGACTTACAAGTCGACAGGTTCGGCAGCAGCTCCGGGTAGAAATGCTCGATGAACTTGATCCAGCCCGGGCTGCAAGAGGTAAGCTGCGGCAGGACACCACCCTCTGTGACACGTTGTATGAGCTCGTATCCCTCTTCCATGATGGTCAGGTCGGCCGCGAAGTCGGTGTCGAAGACCCGATCAAAACCCAGTAGGCGCAGGGCTGTCGTGAGGCGACCCGTCACAATCTGGCCGGGGGGCATTCCCAGCGCCTCGCCCAGCGCGATACGCACGGCTGGCGCCGTCTGCACCACCGTGAAAAGCTCAGGGTCCTCCAGGGCCTCCCAGACCTCCGCGATCGCGCTCCTCTCCGTCAGCGCACCGGTCGGACAACGGTTGATGCACTGGCCACAGTTCACGCATAGAGCGCTGCCCAAGGGGGTGTCGAAGGCAGAGCCCACCAGGCTGTCGTAGCCTCGTCCGCGAATCCGAAGCCCCGACACTCCCTGAATTTCCGAACAGGTCTGCAGACAACGCCTACATAGAATACATTTGTCGGGGTCGCGAACCACCGACAAGCTTGAATCGTCCACCTCATACCCCCGCGGCTCAACGCGAACCCGCACCTCGCGTATGCCCAACTCTTCCGCCAGCGTCTGCAGCTCACAGTTGCGGTTACGGGCACAGGCGGTGCAATCGGAGGGATGGTCGGACAATAACAGCTCGACGACGGTGCGCCGCGCCTTGCGGACCTTGGCCGAGTGAGTCCACACGACCATGCCCTCCCGCGTGGGGAAGGAACAAGCCGGCTGCAGGTTGCGCTCACCCTCCACCTCAACCAGGCACACCCGACAGGCGCCCAGCGGCGGCAAATCGGGATGATGGCAGAGCGTTGGGATCTTCTGGCCCGCCTGCGTCGCGGCCTCCAGGATTGTGCTGCCCTCGGCGGCTGGGACCGTCCGACCGTTGATTGTGATCGTCCTTTGTGACACGGGGCGCTCCTCCTCAATAAGCGCTTACTACAGCGCCGCTAGTCTTCGTCCTGCTCCAGGGGCACATAGTCACAGTGCAGGCACCGGGAGGCCTCGCGGCACGCCACCGGGAACGAGAATCCCAGCTCCACCTCCGCGAAGCCACGACAGCGGTAGGCATCAGGAATCCGCTGGGGCTTGGCCGCTGGTTGCTCTTCCTCCGCCCTCTCCTCAAGCTGGATGAGGACCTCTTCCGGCACCCGGGTCTTGGCACGCTTCTTCGGCCTTGGCATCGGTTCGCCGGACAGATAGCTGTGAATGGCCTGCGCCGCCCGGTGGCCGTCGGCTATGGCGTCTACCACTGTCATCGGGCCAGCCGTACAATCGCCCCCCGCGAAAACATGGGGTAGCGAAGTGGACAGGGTCCGACGGTCTACCCGCACCTTGCCCTTCTCAACCTCCTCGTCTAGGTAGGTCGTCTCTATCTGTTGCCCAATGGCCGGGATCACAGTTTCCACATCGAGTGTAAACTCAGCGCCTTCGACAGGCACGGGACGCCGGCGTCCGCTGCGGTCGAAGTCGCCTAGAGTCATGCGCTGGCAGACCAGCCCAGCCACCCTGCCGTCCTCCACAAGGACCTCCTTGGGGGCCGCAAGAAAGTGGAACTGGATGCCCTCATGGGCGGCTTCCTCGATCTCCTTGGGGTGAGCCGGCATCTCGTCCAGTGTCCGCCGGTATACCAGGTGCACTTCGTCGGCACCGAGGCGCAGGGCTGAACGCGCGGAGTCGATGGCGGTGTCGCCGCCGCCGATGACGGCCACGCGTTGCCCCAACTTTGGCTCGCGGTAGAGCGCCAAGTCGCGCAGGAACTGCACGGCGTCCACCACCCCCTCGGCCTCCGCACCCGGGCAGTCCAGCTTCATCCCTTCGGGACAGCCTACGGCCAGGAAGACAGCCTCGTACCCGTCGCGCTGCAGGTCCTCCAGGGTCACATCGCGCCCGAAGGTCACACCGGTGCACAGCTCTACGCCCAGGTCGAGAATCTCCTGGATCTCGCGCTGCAACACGTCGTGAGGCAACCGGTAAGCCGGGATCCCCAGGCGCATCATGCCGCCCGGTACATCTTCCCTCTCGAAGACCGTCACGTCGTAGCCCTTGCGCACCAAGTCATCGGCGGCCGTGAGACCTGCGGGCCCCGCGCCGATGACGGCGACCTTCCGATGGCGTTTCGGCTCCAACTCCGGCCGCCAGGTGCCAGAGCGGTGGTCGGCCGCTGCACGCTTGAGCAGGCGGATCGCCACCGGCTCATCCGTTTGTCCCCGCCTGCAGTGGTCCTCGCAGTACGCTATGCACACACGCCCGCACGCCGACGGGAAGGGATTCGCGGCGCGGATGACGGCATAGGCATCGTCCATACGTCCCTCGGCGATGAGTGACACATACGCCGGCACGTCCACGCCCGCTGGGCATGCATGCTCGCACGGCGCTTTCATTATCTCGCTGCAGGTCCCCGCGCGGCAGTGCCGGTCCCGGATGTGCTCCTCGTACTCGTCGCGAAAGTAGCGGATGGTGCTCAACACCGGGTTGGGCGCTGTCTGCCCCAGGCCACAGAGGCTCGTGGCACTGATCTGCTCCCCCAGCTCCTCCAGCAGCTCTATATCGCCCTCGCGGCCCTCGCCTGCGCAGAGACGCTCCAGAATCTCCAGCATGCGCTTGGTACCAATGCGGCAAGGCGTGCACTTGCCACAGGACTCTTCCTGGACGAACTCGAGAAAAAACCGCGCCAAGTCCACCATGCAGGTGGTGTCGTCCATGACGATAAGGCCGCCGGAGCCCATGATCGAGCCCAGCTTCTTAAGACTCTCGTAGTCCACAGCGACGTTGAGATACTCCGCCGGTATGCACCCGCCCGACGGTCCGCCGCTCTGGGCGGCCTTGAACTTGCGCCTGTTGCGGATGCCCCCGCCGATCTCGTAGATGACGGTGCCCAGCGGTGTACCCATAGGCACTTCCACCAGACCGGTGTTGTTTACGTGGCCCGCCAGCGCGAATACCTTGGTCCCCTTGCTTGTCTCGGTGCCGATCGAGGAGAACCACTCAGCCCCGCGAAGGAGGATCGGTGGAATATTTGCATAGGTCTCGACGTTGTTGAGCAGCGTCGGCTTGCCGAACAGGCCACTCTGCGCGGGAAAGGGCGGTCGCGGCCTGGGTTCCCCCCGCCGACCCTCGATGGAGGCCATCAGGGCAGTCTCCTCGCCACAGACGAAGGCCCCGGCCCCCATGCGCAGCTCTAAGTCAAAGCTGTGCCCGGAGCTGAAGAGGTCCTCGCCTAGCAAGCCGTAGTCGTGAGCCTGTGCCACGGCCGCCGACAGACGCTCAATGGCCAGCGGATACTCGGCCCGAACGTACACATAGCCCTTGTTCGAGCCAATGGCGTAGCCCGCTATAGTCATGGCCTCGATGATGGAGTGGGGGTCGCCCTCAAGAACGCTGCGGTCCATGAAGGCGCCCGGGTCACCCTCGTCGGCGTTGCACACCACATATCGGGGCGTCTCGGTGGACCGCGCCGTCAGCTCCCACTTCAGGCCCGTGGGGAAACCTGCGCCCCCACGCCCCCGTAGCCCCGATGCCTTGACAACCTCGATGACCTGCTGAGGCGTCATCTCAGTGAGCGCCTTTGCCAGGGCCTCGTATCCGTCACGCGCGATGTACTCCTCGATATTGCCCGGGTCAATCTCGCCGCAGTTGCGAAGCGCAATCTTGTACTGCAGCGAGAAGAAGGGTATCTGATCCATGCTCAGAGCAGGTTCTTCGCCCTCGGGTGGAACGTACATCAGGCGATCCACCGGGCGTCCCTTCAGCAGGTGTTCTACTACCACCAGCTCCGCGTCCTCGGGCGTGAGCTTCTGGTAAAACACGCCCTCAGGGTAGACGACCGCAACGGGGCCAAGGTCGCAGGCGCCCATGCAGCCGGTGCGCACAACCTTGACCTCTTGCGACAGGCCCTGCTCCTCCAGAGATCGCTCCAGTGCATCGGCTACTGCCTGAGAACCGGAGGAGAGACACCCCGCCCCGGAACAGACTAGCACATGAGAACGATAGGCACGCATAGGGCTATCTCCTTTGCCCGGCGACTCCCAGCGGGGCTAATCGTACTTGCCGAGAATGTCGGCAATCTTGGTGGGCTTGACCCGCTCGTAGATGTCATCGTCCACGGTCATGATCGGGGACAGGCCGCAGGCGCCGAGACAGCGCACGATGTCCACGCTGAATCGCCGGTCCTCGCTCGTCTGACCCACGCCACAGCCGCAGTGCTTGACGACGGCTTCGAGAACCCGCTTGCCGCCACGCACGTAACAGGCCGTGCCCTGGCAGACCTTGATGACGTGTCTGCCGCGGGGGACTGTGGTGAAGAAGGTGTAGAAACTGACCACGCCCTCGACGGTGCCCGCGGGCATGTTCAGCTTCTCGGCTATGTACTCCTGAACAGACTGGGGGAGAAAGCCAAGCTCCTGCTGAACTGCATGCAGAATCTCGATGAGCGAAGTGGGCTCTGGGCCCTTCTGCTCGATGATAGCATCGATGGCAGCCTCGATCTGTGTGCACTCAGTACACTTGCCTTGGGCGACCATGGATCAGCAGGCCTCCGTTTCGGTGCCGATAACATACTGCGACACTATCTGCCCGTTGACGATCTGCTCGGCTACGATTCTCCTCATCACCGGTGGAGTGACGCCACCGTAGGTGATAACCTGTCCACTGGGCAGGTGAACCTCGACCACCGGCTCCTTGTCGCAAAGGCCCTTGCAACCCGTCTGCGACACCGTGACATCGCTGATGCCTCTCTGGGCGAGTTCCTCGATGAGTGCCGACAAGGTCTCACGGGCACCGGCAGCAATGCCGCAGGTACCCATCGCGATAACCACACGGATTCCTCCCTCACTGCCACGTACAGCAAGCGCCGCCTTAGCGCGCTCGCGAATCGCTTGAAGTTCCTCTCGGGTCTTCACGCTTTACATTCCCCCTAGCCAACGGCTTGTCAGTCCTCGGCGATCAAACGCATACCAGGCCTTTCGACCTGTACGACCTGCTCTCCTGCCCGACTCTCCTCGCCCCAACGCAAGGTGAGTTGGTGGAAATCCCTCAAGCCCTGCTGCCGAGGGTTCGCAGTTCCGCGTTCACATGGCCTGCCAACCACTGCAGTACCACGGGTTCAGTTAAGCAGATACCTCCGAGTTCGCGACGTAACTCTTCGGTGTCGAGATAAAACTCACGGTCACCCACTCGATGCCTGTACCGAAGTGCAAGGCGATCGGCCTCGCATACAAGAGCCTGGAGCAGTGCCCCCATGTTGCCCAGGGGCGGACGGTCAAGGTGACCAAGTCGCAGCGTGGCGCTGACGACAGTGCCCTCACCCGGGCGCGAAGCGACCTCCAGCTGCCCTTGCGCGGCTTCACACGTCGCCTTGAACAGGGCCAGGCCAAGCCCCCAGCGACGCGTTGTGCGCGTGGTGTAGAAGGCGTCGGTAGCCCTGGCAACAGCCTGCTCATCCATTCCCGCGCCGTTGTCTCGCAACACTATCTTCAGAGTATCGGTTCGAGGGTCTTCAACAACGGTCAGCTCGAGTAGCGTGGCTCCGGCCTCGATGGAGTTACGCGCTAGGTCCAGCAAGTGCAGCGATAGCTCGCGCATGGACTTAGCTCCCGGCCGCCAGGACCTCATCTGCCAGGAGTAATCCCCACTCCCGCGCGCTGACCTCCGCCCGGGCCAGATCCTCACTGATCCAGGTAACGACCTGACCGATCTCGTCGAGACAATGAGCGTCAGAGGCCGTCAGGAGAGGACGTCCGCGAAGGTCGGGCCAGCGGAGCCGAGCTTCGTCTGCGGACAGGTGCCTAGACACCTCGAAGGCCTGAACCTGCAACCCCGGGGGCACAAAACCCAACACTGGCAACAAACCATTAGTCTGGCGGTCCACATGAGCCGGCACCGCCAGACCCTCCCGCCCACACACCATCTCGGCAATCTCGTCGATCCTCAGGTCAGTCGCCGTGACAAGCAAACGCCTGTCTAATCCAATCACATTGCCCAGCTCATCCAGCAGTTGCTGCTTGCCGAAGAGTCGCTCGTTATTGGGCAAGCCAGGTAGGTGCTCTGCAATAACCCGATCCATGTCCGTGGCTGCCTCAAGGCTATCAAAGAGCGCTAGCAGGTGAACGCCCTCTGCACTCTCCACCTCCAGTCCGGCAAACACCCTTACATCAAAGGCCTGCGCTGCTCCTACAAACGCCCACGCGTTTCGAGCAGTACAGTGATCTACTAAACCAAGAATTCTAACTTGTCGCTGCTCAGCCGTCAAAAGAACTTCTGGCGGTCTCATCTCCTCTCCGGCGCACGCCGATAGGGCCGAGTGTACATGCAGGTCTACCGCTACCTTACCCCGCATCCCCCTCCTCCTAACGCACACCCAGCTCGTAAAGCCGCCCCGCCACGGTGTAGGCCGTCTCCGCGGTCAGTAGGATGGGCATGCCCTCCTCCTCTGCCCGTGCCAGCGTGTCCTCCTCGGGCTCGAAGCCACTCACTATCACTATCCCCGCCAGATGGGCCAGAGCGGCCACGGCTACAATGTTCGGATGAGTCTGAATCGTGAGCCATAGCTGCCCGCTTTTGCCGTTGGCCATGACGTAGCTGAGGAGGTCGCTCGCGAGGGCGCCAGTCACTTCGGCCTCCAAGCCCTCCTCCCCCGCAGCCAGTAGCAGCCCCAGACGTTCCGCTACCTCGCTGACCGCAAGCCGGACCTTCTCAGACATTCCGCCGTTCTCCTCGCCGGAAGCTCATGGCCAGACGCACTCCTTCGCCGACCGTGGTCTCGATGTGCATCTCGTCGACCTGCTGCTGGATGTTGGGCAGCCCCATACCCGCCCCAAAGCCCAGCGAACGCGCCTCCTCAGAGGCAGAGGACCAGCCCGGCCGCAGGGCTAAATCAACGTCCTCAATGCCCGGGCCCCGGTCCACCACCACAACCTCCACCCGGTCCTCGTAGATGCTCACCGCCACGTGCCCAGAGGTAGCGTGCAGAACTACGTTCATCTCTGCCTCATAGCACGCCACGCTGACGCGTTGCACCGTCTCCTCGTCCACGCCAGCCTGCGTAAGTACACGCTTCACGGACGTGGACGCGCGACCGCCAAGGAAATACGCTCTCCCCAGGATAGGAAATTTGCGCTCTACCAGGGGTTCTTCTTGCATGGCGCGCATCTTGGGAACCCAGATCTCACCGCGTGAAAGTGCCCTGCCTTCGACACGGCCTCAGCCCGGCGTTCATCAGCAGCGCACAGGCTTCATACTTGGACAGAGGCGTTCGGTACAGGGGTATGCCCTCCTCGCGCGCAGCCTCCCTCATGTCACTGCTGATCTCCTTGTCCTCGATGACAATTACAGCGGCCAGGTGGCGGATAGCCGCCGTTCGGATTGTCTGGTCTGTAGTCAGTCCCGTAATGAGAAGCGATCCTGGAGTAGCCAGCGCAAGCACATCACTCATGAGGTCGGAAGCAAAGCAGCCGGTTAGCTTGCTCTCCGTCTCCTCTGCGGGAACCACAGGCTCAGCCTTCACCACTTCAACCGCTTGGGCGATGGTCAATATTCCACTCCCCTCCTGCGGACCCCTGTGAGAGCTCGACCCGTATACGGGGGTCGGCCATGTCACCTGAGACCCGTAGCCATTATAATATAAGGCCGAGCCGGCTGGCGAAGGAAGGCGTGTCCAAGCAACAGACGCATCCCTCACTTGCGTGGCTTGCTGGAAATATGCTCACTCCTTCTAGGCTCGTGAGAAGGACTGCGAAGGCATCCCTTGCGCTCATCGCCGTTTCCGCCCCGGGCGAGAAACCGAGAATGGCCAATTCTCAAACCCCAGGGCATTACCACCGAAGGCGCCGTCACCATCTCCCCCATGTTCTCCAAGGGCGACCGAAGCCCCCGCCGGCGGCACAGGATTTCGTCTGCGGCCTTCCCGACACGGAATCCGCCCAGCAGCCCCCTGCGGCCGTAAGCGGGCGAACAACCCTACCCCTGGGTGGATCCGGCTTCCTCGCCCAGCTCGCCCATCAGGTAGCGATGAATCGCGGCGGCGGCCTTACGGCCGGCGCCCATGGCCTCTATGACCGTCGCCGAACCGGTAACGATGTCTCCACCAGCGTAGACGCCCGGTAGATTAGTAGCGCCCGTTTCGGGGTCCGTCACAATGTCCCCACGACGATTGATCTCTAGGTCCGGCGTCGTGCTGCTGATGAGGGGGTTGGCACCAGTGCCAATGGCGATGACGGCGACATCAATGGGCTCCTCATACTCCGATCCCTCGATGGGCACAGGCCTGCGTCGGCCACTGTCGTCGGGCTCACCCAGCGCCATCCTCTGAACCATCGCGCTCCGCAGCCAGCCCTTCTCGTCGCCCAGGAAGGCGACAGGCGCCGTGAGGTACTGGAAGTCTACACCCTCCTCCTCGGCGTGGTGAATCTCCTCGATTCGCGCAGGCATCTCCTCGCGCGAGCGGCGATAGGAGAGGATGACACGCTCGGCTCCCAGGCGCAGCGCGGTGCGGGCCGAGTCCATGGCCACATTGCCCCCGCCCACTACCATGACCCTCTGGCCCCTCACAATCGGCGTGTCCGTCTTCCCGAACTCGTAGGCCCGCATGAGATTGGAACGCGTGAGGAACTCGTTGGCTGAGTACACACCCAACAGGTTCTCACCGGGGATGCCCATGAAGGTAGGCAGCCCCGCCCCCGTCCCCACGAACACGGCGTCGAAACCCTCCTCACCCATCAATTCCTCAATCGTCACCAGCTTGCCCACTACCGCGTTCTTCTCCAGCCTCACGCCCATCTCTCGCAGTTGCTCAATCTCCGCCCGGAGGATAGCCTTGGGCAGGCGAAACTCCGGTATACCATACATGAGCACACCGCCCAGCTCGTGCAACGCCTCGAACACCGTGACCGTGTGGCCCAAGCGCGCCAGGTCGGCGGCGCAGGTCAGGCCCGCAGGTCCCGACCCGACGATGGCCACCTTCTTGCCCGTCGGGGGGGCCACCTCGGGCCTCCCCGCTCCACC
>JAKORR010000735.1 GCA_029777735.1 Armatimonadota bacterium
ACTAGAGCGCATCGTTGCAGGCCAGCAGGCCATCGCGGATAACCTGTATGGCCCCGGCACCACAGTTGCTGAAGCGTTTGAACGACTCAATGCCGACGCCAAATACCAGTTGCACAGCGAGGATGCCCTTCTACAGTGGCTACAGGGAACCGGTGACCAAGCCATCGCTGACCTGAATGGAACGCAGTTTGAGATTGCGCCTGAACTGCAGGTCTTGCAGGCACGCATCGCGCCTTCAAAGGAGGGTGGGGTCTGGTACACAGGACCTTCGGCTGACTTTTCACGACCGGGCCAGATGTGGTGGTCCATTCCCGAGGGCGATACGGTCTTTCACACCTGGCAGGAAAAGACCACAGTGTTCCATGAGGGCATTCCCGGACACCACCTGCAGATCGCTCAGGCCATCTATGAGTCCGGCTCGCTGAACCTGTGGCGCAGGCTGGGTTCCTGGAACTCAGGACACGGGGAAGGCTGGGCGCTCTACGCGGAGCAACTCATGGCTGACCTGGGGTACATGGAGGATCCCGGCGACCACATGGGCCTGCTCGATGCGCAGCGGCTGCGCGCCGCGCGGGTCGTCCTCGACATTGGCGTTCACCTTGGCAAGCAGCGACCAGACGGCAACGGGATCTGGGATCCGCGCTATGCCCACCAGTTCCTCCGCGACAACAGCGCCATGTCGGATGGCTCCCTCAAGTTTGAGCTGGACCGCTACCTGGGATGGCCGGGGCAGGCGCCCTCGTACAAGATTGGCCAACGCCTGTGGTTGGGAATGCGCGACGAATTCGCAGCCGCCCATCAGGGTGCAGGGTCCCATGCCGACGCTGTTCGCGACTTCCACACCCGTGCACTCGCCCTCGGCTCACTACCGATGGGGACCCTGCGGCGCGCCCTTTTAGGGGCGTGACAAGTGACGGATGATTCGCGCGTGCGGCTAGTTTTGGGCTCGAAATCTCCCGCGCGGCTCGCCACGCTGCGAAGTGCCGGGGTCGATCCCGTTGTTATCGTGTCGGAAGTGGACGAGGACGCGGTGGCGGCAGCTCTACCACCGGACGCCGCTCCGGCGCAGGTCGTTTCCGCCCTCGCCCTCGCCA
>JAKORR010000736.1 GCA_029777735.1 Armatimonadota bacterium
AACTTCCAGCCATAGCCCCGCTGCCTTCGCACCTAGCGCCAACTCAGAGTACTGAGGTCCCTCGTACCTCGGAGTTCTCTGTCGAGGTGTCTCCGGCGGCGAAGCATCCGGTTCATGAAGCTGCTGCGGATAACCCGTCAGGCCTCGTCATCTCTGGGGCCGCCGAGGCAGACGCCAGAGCCGACGCGTCGCCGATCGCTCAGCCATTCAGTTCCCCGGGGCCAGACCCGAGGCCGCAGCACGTGAGCAGTCCACCGCCCCCCGCACCATCCAGGACGTCAAGGTCGCTGGTTGGTCTAGTGATTGCGCTACTCCTCCTGGTTGGCTTCTTGGCGTGGCGACAATTCCTTGCCCCAAAGACCGACGTCCCGACAGTGGCCGCCCCGTCAAGCCCCTCCGCTCAAAGCCCCACGCCCTCGTCCACCCCGAGCGCAACGCCGACACCCACCCCCACACCGACTCCGACACCCACAACGACTTCCCCCCCAGCACCCCAGCCACCCCCCGCGCTCGTGGACGTAGACGCAGTGACCCTGTGCCAGACAGCCATGTCCACCGTTGGGATGAGTCAAATGTCCTGCAATGCGACCCCTATTGAAGCGCTCCCCTCCGGCCTGTTCACCAAGACCTACGAGGACTGGGGATACGGGCGCCGCCAACAGCCATATCCCGCGTTTGGTCTTGATACCAACACCTGCTCGACAATCACCATCAAAATCGCCTCCAGAGGCAGGAACGCCAACACCGGTGGGGAGATCTACTTTGAGGCAGGCGACGAGATCGCTGTCAACGTCTTGGTTAACGGTGACACAATCACAAAGACGACGCCCTACAACACGGTCGGGACGTTCATCTTCGACGTGAACCGCTCACCCTTCCGCGTGCAACTTTGGTCCACACACATGAAGGGCGTGCTGGCTAGCGCTACGGCTAGGTGCACTACAGCTACGGGGATCTAGTGTCGCGCGTGTGAATCGCTTTTACTAGTCGCGTGGGCCAGTATCTCCAACAGAGGGCCTGTCGCTGCGGACGCGCCGAGACGTGCGGGGGAAATGAGCCACTGAGCGTGGCCGAGGCGACTCGGCTGCGGAAGCCGGCCTCGCAGCTGGAACGCTTGGACGCGGAACAGCACGGCTGCCACACCGGGACTGTCACCCCTTGGGCTGTGACATTCTTCTCAGTATGACCGCTTGTCCAACTTGTGGAAGTTGAGTCCATAGCGTTGGTGTACGACGACACCGGTGAGCGTGTCCTACAGATGTAGGTGCGGTCACCGCGTGATCCTTCGAGTGAACCTCTCACAGCACTCTCGAATGGAGCATCGCGATGACCGCGAACCCCAGTATTGACGGCTCTTCGCCGGTGAGTGTGGGGTGAGCGAGACGCGCTGAGGGCGCGGGGTCCGGTAGGGAGGGGTCGAGGCCCTTGAGTATCAGAGGACTTCTACCTCTTCTGGTCGCAAGGACCTCGACGATGAGTGAGCCTACGGCCTGCTGCCCGGTGGGCGGCTACTGCGACCGCTGCGACCTGCTGGTGGGCTTGCCGGGCCTGCGTGTGATCGCGGTCGCCAAAGACCATCACGATGTGTTGCTGGTGAGGGTGGAATCGCCGCCGGAGCCGATGGGCTGCCGGGCCTGTGGCGTCCTCGCCCATGCTCATGGACGGGTCGAGGTCGCCTTGGTCGACGCGCCG
>JAKORR010000737.1 GCA_029777735.1 Armatimonadota bacterium
CCCCGAAGAGAAACGCGTTTATTTGACTTTTGATGCCGGCTATGACAACGGCGTTCTTGCGTGAGCACCCACGGCACTGTTAGCCATCGCAGCGAGCGCAACGGTGACGAGCGAACCGGCCACAGCATGGACTAACAACAGCTTCCAGCTCATCTGGCAGCTGAGGCTCTTACGCCGCACTTTCAGGCCAGCCGACCAATCAGCATGGCAGTAAGGGCACTCGGACGCCGTCACCGGAATCGCGTTGCCGCAATGGCACAGGCGCGTCTGCCGACGACCGCACTGCGGGCAGTGTTGTGTCTCCTCGGAAAGCGTGGCGCCGCACCGGTAGCAAGTAGACAGACCTCTCGAAGGGCTGTCTTCGTTGCTCTCAGTTCGCTGTCGAGTCTCCGTCACACCCAGCTCGCCCTCCTTGCCCCAGCTACCTCGGAGGATTAGTGCGTTGGAAGAGTATCCAGCCGCCTGGCAACCTGCGGTACACCCGGAAACCGCTTTGAAACACATCCTCGCGCAGGGCCCGCTGCCACAGGGAAGCCCACGGCTGCATTCGCTCGCTAGACTCGGTGGCTCGACTCATGGGCGTGAGCAGCAGCCATTTCAGCGGGCCAATTTGCTGCTGGATCTTTTGCAGGTCCTCGAAACTCTTGGGGACCCATATTGTCGTCGTGTCACCATACCACGCCAGCGGCCAGGGCATGTCAGTCACCACAGGGCCGTCCACAAGGGCGGCGGCCTGCTGGGCAGTGGCGCGGATCGCCTGGTTCTCGGCGGCCACCGATCGGCCGGCCGCCAGTTCAGTCATGCTGGGGAAGCACTGCAGCAGTACAAGAGCCACGAAGGCTAACGCCATGTACCGCCCTTGCACCCTGGGAGGATGGTTGGCCAGCGTCTGGTCCAGCAGACGGACAAAGAAGGCAACACCGAGCAGCGTGGCCGGAGCCGCTAGAGGAGCCGTCAGTCGCTGGGCTGGCAAGAGGACCAGCATGGCCATCACGGCAAGGCCGTAGGCTCCGTAAAGGACGTACCGGGAAATCTCAACGCCCCTTGAGCCCAGCGGGAACAGTATAGCAGCCACAAACAGGGCGCCGACGTACAGGCCCGGTGCCACTATCGGCTCAGCATAGAGTTGCTGGAGGCCGCGCAGCGTCTTTGCCAGCACCTCCCGGGGACTTGTAATGACGAAAAGCGTCCAACTGGGGTAGTCCGTGGTGTAGGTCCGGTATAGCGTGTTGCCAGGGTAGGTCTGAGTGTGCATGACAGACTCCAGCCAGCGGAAGGAGAAGAAGGGATCGCCGCTGACCAAGGCGTTGCGCACCAGCCAGGGCGCCAGAACCAGGGCGAAGGCGCCTAGAACGGCCAGTGTCATCCGCGGTCGAAGGGCGCGCGGCGTCAGCGAATAGACAGCCACTGCAGCAGCCAGAACAGACAAGCCCCAGACGTCCTTGCTCAGCGCCAACAGGCCGGCGACCACCCCTACCCCCAACGCTCGCCAAAGGCTTTGCCCCCCAGATTTCGCGTAGCCAGCAAGGGCAGCCATGAGGAGCAAGAGGAAGAAGGCAATCATCGGTGCCTCCGTCCCTCCAGCGGCGTGCTGCATCATGTTTATGTTGAGGGCGTAGGCGGCAGCAGCAAGGTATCCGACTCTCGGGTCGAACCAAGCCCATCCCATGGCAAGTAGCAACCCAGTGCCGAGAAAGAGCCAAGCTCCGCCAGCAAGGGCTATGGCCCGATCCGACAGGCCCATGCCTCGAAGCCACAGGCTCTCCCAGAGAGGGTGCAACGGGGTGTAGATGAGGTCGGGATGATCGTCGGGCCGCGGGATCCTGGCCAGGCTTATGGGCTTGAGGATCGAAGTGGCGAAATGCCCTGTGCGCGCCACATTACGTGCGATGCAGGCACATTCGAGAGCGTTGACATCCTGTAGTCCCGGCCCGCGGCCCGCTACGAAGAGAAGGTATATAAAGGCGAGGCCGAGGCCGATGATCAGCCCAACCCCCAGCCTTGTGTACACTTGCGGACCTCGCTCCATCTCTCCCATAGACGGGTCTCCTGGGACTATTCAACCGCACAGTCTCTGAGGAAGCCACCAGCACCACGTCCCGCGGAGAGCAAGGACTTCTCGCCCATACACATAACCGACCCGGGCATGCACTCTCTCCCCTGGCCGTTTAGAGGCAAGGCTTCCCGCCCGATCGAGGACACACGTAATATACAAGGCGCCGGCGCCAAGGACAAGAGGCTAATCAAGGCGGGAGTGTACAGTTCACGCAAGATAGGCTTGGCCAGAGGGCCGAAGCGGCCGGTGGTCGTAGCTGCCGCGCAGGAACGGGCGCCCGCAGGTGGAGGGCTTCTCGTAGGAGTGAGCCAAGATTCTGCCCCGGAGTCTATCTGGGCGTCAGTTGTCTTGTGATTCCTGCCCCTAGGCCCTCACAACAGCCTCTTTGCAGCCAAAGATTTATCCTGAATGAACCGAACACTCCCATTAAGGCTCCTATTAGTACTAAGAGTGATCTCCGCAACGGTTTTGACGACGGTGGTGGGATCAAGCCGCCTTTGTCGTGCTATCCTACCTCGGGCGTCAGGCCACTTTTCTACAGACTCCTCCAAGGGAGCGGGCTCCTTACAGACGCTTCGCGCCGAAGCACACCAGAGAACCGCCCACAAGCGAGGCGAGTCCGCAGGATCTTGATCTGCAATCCCCGATCCGCGGACCGAGAGGATGGCCCCCGGCGCTGCTCTTCGGCCTGGCGACTGTGCCCGCAGCCTGTGGGACACACCTTTGG
Organism: Armatimonadota bacterium; assembly: GCA_029777735.1. Classification (GTDB taxonomy): domain Bacteria; phylum Armatimonadota; class Zipacnadia; order Zipacnadales; family FEN-943; genus JAKORR01. Next base: position 2,784 of record JAKORR010000737.1, read on the forward strand.
CTCCCCTATCGTGTCCTGTCCGGCGCAAGGGCGGAAGGTGCGGGCGGTGCCACTATCAGACCCTGACGGCTATTCTACTCGGCGGCTAGCCCGAGCCGCCCTGTCGGAGGGGGCAAACCCTCTCCGCCATGTACAACCAACAGACCCGACGACCGCTTCCCGCCGTCAGGCGATGCGTAATAGCCAAAGATTTGGACCACCTGCTTGCTCAAGTAGTAGCTAGTGAAGGCACTGCAGCCCGTGGAATCCGTCCACCGTATGCCAGGATGCCAGGTCAGGTCCAAGTCACTAGTGGACTCGCAGTGCCACGATGGCGAGACGCGCAGGAAGATAGGGGATGTCTAGAGAGCTCGGCACCGACCCGCTAGTCCTGCTCCCCAGGGATTAACAGTGACAGTGACTATCGCCATGGCTGCCAGCGCCACGCGGTTCCGCGTCATGCACCCATACTTGCGTATACTTGCTCCAAGGCCAGCCGTAGCACTCCAGTAGCACCGCTCAGGCTAAGACCTGCCGCCAACCAAATCAATCCACTCAGCTACAGGGGGAACACTGCTCCCGACCACCTGGCGAGGATGTTGTCCCCTGAAGGGGCCTATAGCGCCTCAACACCTTGCTGGGTAAACTAGTTTCCGCCTGGGACTTCGCTTCGGACAGTCCCCTACTAGGGACGCAGCGAATCGCCGCGTCCGTTGTTGCAGATTAGGCCTGGTCGCACCGCGACTCAGGGCCAACGGATGCTCCACAACCTAGCGCTCACGACGGCCCCGAACGCAACCCCAGGGATAAAAGGACAGTACTCCGGCTCGGTGGCACCCGCACAAGGTCTCCGACACCACCGGCTATAACTCGCTGAACTTCGCGCCGGTGTCTCCCCAGCGCGCCCTTATGAGCAGTGCCTCGACGATGCCGCGGTGATCAGCCGGCGCCTCAACGGCGGCCACGATCCGCGTGTGGTCCATCTGGTCGATGCGCGCATTCATGCCCTTGAGTGCGTCCATACAGTTGAGCAGGGCGCGTGCCACTGGCATCCGCTCCGGATTGATGTCGATACCGAAGTAGCCGCTGTAGCCATGCATCTTGAGTGCGTACAGCGCGGCCTCAGCCTGCTCAATGCCGAGCACGCCGACGTTCAAGTCCTGGTCGTAGTTGCCCAGAGGCTGGCTATTCCAATGCGTGTGCCCCAGTCGGCCATACTCGCAGACCAGCGAGAAGGTGTAGGCCAAGTCCTCGTAGCCCATCAGCATGTGGCCGACCTCGGGGTTCATGGCCATCAGCGCATGGCCCTCGTTGAGCAGCGCCTTGTTCTCATCGGCCGCCATGGCTTTCTCAACTCTGTCGCACAGTAGCAGCGCCTCGGCTGTACTCGGATATAGGATGTGGCCACGCGGCTCGTAGGGCTTGGGCTCGATGCAGATCCGTACGCCGGGCACAGCGTCCATGGCCTCGGCTATACCCTCGGCGAACCGGCGTCTGGCCTCTGCGTGGTTCTGGGCAAAGGTATTCTCAAAGCCGTCGCCCCCAGGCCAGATGATCGAGAAGTCGGTTCCCAGTTCGCGGTTGATCTCCAGAGTGCGCTTGACGCGGTCGATGGCGGCCTGACGCACACGGTCGCAGGGATTCGAGAGACTGCCAAACTCCCACTGGGAGTCGTAGAAGAGGTTGGGCACGACGGTAAGTAAGCGCATGCCTGTATCAGCGGCCCAAGCCTTGAACAGGTCCAAGTTGTCGTCGCTGACCTCGTTGGGATAGTGGGCCTCTAGGGCCTTGAGGCCGTAGGGCTTGAGCGAAGTCGCGATTTCCAGGATCTGCTCCATGGTCATGGGATCACAGTAGCGATCGTGGAAGCGGCTGCCGCCGGGCGCGAAGAACCACACGCCGGCTGAGAACTTGAGGTCCAACGAGAAGCTTTGCAGGTGCTTGACGAGCGACTCACCTGTCCGGATTACCTTCTGTCCGCGCAGATCGGCCAAAGCCATGGAAGGTCACCCCTGTGTATAGGCCGGCCGCACCTGCCGG
>JAKORR010000738.1 GCA_029777735.1 Armatimonadota bacterium
CGTGATCGGCTCGTCGGGCGGCTCGGGCACCTCGTCGGGATCGCACAGGCCTTCCTTCACGCCGGGGTCGAGCAGCTTGGCCAGCTCCTCTTCGGAGAAGCCCAACAGGCCCAGGTCGTAGCTCATCCCCTGAAGCTCGCCCAGCTCGATGGGCAAGAGCTCGTAGTTCCACTCGGCCAGCTCGGCCGTCTTGTTGTCGGCGATGCGATAGGCCTTGACCTGCTCGGGCGAAAGGTCCCGGGCCACGTGGACGGGAACCTTTTCCAGGCCCAGCTTGCGGGCCGCCTTCCAGCGGGTGTGGCCGACGATGATCACCCCGTCGGCGTCTACCACGATGGGTTGCTGGAAGCCGTACTCCCGGATGGACCGGGCCACAGCCTCCACGGCCTGATCGTTGTGCCGGGGGTTGTTGTCGTAGGGCCGGATGCGACTGAGTTCCCAAAGCTCGATCTTCATGCCTTGCCTCCTTGCTCTTCCTGCCGCCCGACGTGCTCGACGACCTCGCGGCAGAGCTGAATGAATTCCTCGTTGGTCAGCGTGCCTTTGGCGCGGTTGACCTGCCTGTGCAGCACCTGAACGTTGTCGATGCAATGTTGGCCCCCACAGCGGACCGGTACCATGTGGTCCAGGGATGCCGTTTGGGGCTCCAGGGGGCGGCCCGTCAGGGCACATCGGTATCGCTGCCAGTCCAACAGCCGAAGCACATTGGCCGAGGTCACTGGGCCTTGGGGGCGCGCCGGAGTCGCTTCGGGACGTACCGCAAGCGCACATTCGGCAGATGGCCCGCCCAGAACGTCCACGTCATGGGGTTGAGAAGGCGTTCCCGTTTCCGGCGGTCTAGAGAGGCCTTCATCGCGTGCGTCGCTTCGTGCCATGTCCTTGGTCTCCGTCGGTCTGAAAGAACGTAGTCCAGCCGGCCTTGGCTGACGATGATCCGCCATCCTTGCACCATGCTGTGGGCGGCCCGCGCCCAAGGGGCCGCGAGCATCTGGTGGTTGCGGTAGTCGGTATCCAACCGGGCTTTCAGTTGCCCCGCCGCTTTCGCCCACGTGGTTGCACGCCTGGTTGGCATCTGGGTCTCCCGAAATCCTGACCACGTGCCCAAACTCTGCCCAATCCCGGCCCCGTTCCCGCACGCCCCGTTGGAGGGGGTCCGGCCAGGAAGTACCTAACCGACCGCCGACCGCCCCCTCGCGCGCGTATGCGCGCCCAGACACGCGCGCGTGGGTGGGCGGGCGGAATAGGCGGTAATTAGAGAGAAGAAGAAGTAAGTTATTTATTTCTAGCACCTTACGACTTTCCTAATTCCCGCATCAGCCTATGTGGTAATTGGGCGGTTTCTGTGGTAATTGCCCACCACTGTTGCTAATTCCCACATTGCGATGTGGTAATTAGCGGTCACTCCAATAGCTTGTACCTTTGGCCAATCCTCCCCCTGTCCGGCGTCGAACCGATCTCGTAGGCGATCCGTCGCTGGCTCACTAG
>JAKORR010000739.1 GCA_029777735.1 Armatimonadota bacterium
ACACGCATTCGGGCGCTTTCTTTGTGGTCTCGCAGCCGAGTTTGCCCCGGCTCTATCGCTGAAAGGGTCACGACACGCCGATGGCGAGGAGTGGCCCTTTCTTCACTCTCCGTGTTGTTACTCTCCGTAACCATCCGGTCACGCTCTGTGACCGTCTGGCATGTACCGAGGCCACGTTCTTCCGGAGGTTCAACTCATGGTGACTATCGCGCCGCATAACTTGGTGACGTTCAGGGGCAAGCTGGGATCGCTGGAGATGTGGCAGTTCTCGCTCCACTACCGGGACGCGGTCGGGATCGCCAACAGCACGGCCACGTGCGATGCCCTGCTGACGGGCTTCCAGAGCAACCTGGGGACCTCGCTGGCCAACTACGTCTCCATCGATCAGGTGCGGATCGCCCCCATCGGCGGGGATGGCAAGCTGGCTGGGGAGCCGAGCGTCTCCGCGGCCGTCCCGCTCAAGATGGGGCAGTCCTCAAACTTCCACCCCTATCAGGTGGCTTGCGCGGTCTCGCTGCGGTCAAACAAGGTGTCTGGCAAGGGTTCTCATGGTCGGTTCTACCTGCCAGGTCCGGCTGTGGGGGTGACCGCGCTCGGCAACATGGAGGCGGACGGGCTGGCCAAGCTGCGGACCCAGGTGGGTCAGTTCCTGGCCATGTGCAACCGGACGATGGCGGTCCAGGCCGGGGGCTCGGTCTCGCCGATCCTGGTGTCCCGTGGTCAGACTGACTATCAGACGGTCACCAAGTGGGCCGTAGGGGACGTCCTGGACACGATGCGCACCCGCCGAGGGGGCCTCATTGAGGCCCGTGCCTACCAGCCGCTGTAAGACCGGAGGTACGCTCCAGCAGCACGGCCCACCTATGGGGGGTGGGCCGCTGAGCGAGGAGCGTATGTCATGGCCGCAGCCACCACCGAACCGAGTCAGACCCCCCGATGTGACCTGTGCTTTGAGCAGTTGCCGCTCGAGGGCGGCCGAGGCGGTCAAGTCGTCTGGAGTTGGGTCACGGTGCGGCAACTGGTGCTCGAGCTATGTGGGGACTGCAACCGCGCCTTGCTCGACTCGATGATTGCGAGGGAACGTGACTGGACAGACACCGCAGGAGGGCCAGGGTTCTGAGAATCCCTCTCCTGGAGGCTGTCTGG
>JAKORR010000740.1 GCA_029777735.1 Armatimonadota bacterium
GTCGTAGCGACGCTAAGCTTCCAAGGGTTCGCTGGGCGCGACATCGAGGCCACGTGTACGGGCACGCTGGCCACCGGCGATCCGCTAGTGCGCTGGCGGCTGAGCCTGACCTTCCCTGATGACCTAGTCCTGGAGGCTGTACAGTTGCCCTTCCTGGTGCTACGGGCGCCACTGGGCGCGGGCCCAGAGGACGACGCGGCGGTAATGGGACAGACCAAGGGCGGAGTGTATCGCAGGCCGGCGGAGTGGAAAACCGGGGCGACGGCTCAAGCACGGCAACCTGGTTCCCTGGCGGCCCAATTCGCTTGTTATTACGACAACGCGGCGGGCTTTTACCTGGCCAGTCAGGACACCCGAGGGTATGTGAAGACCTGCCAGTGGCGGCGCACCGACGAGGGGATGCTACTGCACTGGGAGCAGAATTGCTACCAGTCCAGCCCCTTCGAACTTGACTATGACGTCGTGTTGACCACCTTCCGTTCGGGCGAAAAGGACCGGCCGACCGACTGGCGCGACGGAGCGGACCTGTACAAGACTTGGGCGGTCAAGCAACCGTGGAGCAAGCGGACCTATGCGCAGCGGTCCGATATACCCGCGTGGCTCAAGACGGGGCCCGCAATGGTGCGTTTCGGGCGCAACTGGCTCGCCAACCCCGATGGGATACGCGAGTGGCTCCGCGAGTACTGGCTGAAGCGTTTTCCCTCGAACACGCCGCTGATTGTAGCCTACTGGGGCTGGGAGAAGGTTGAGTCTTGGGTCACACCCGACTACTTCCCGGTGTTCCCCTCGGACGAAGCCTTCACGGCGCTGGCCAAGGAGACGCGCAGGCTGGGTTGTCATACCTTCCTCTGGCCCTCGGGATACCACTATACGTTAACGTATGGTGCGAAGGGTGACGGGATCTTCCAGTGGGATGATCGCGAGCTCTTCGATCGTGTGGCCAAGCCTCACGCGGTACAGCAGCGTGACGGTTCGCCCTACCGCGGCGCACGGAGCTGGCTGCAAGGCGGAGAGACATCGGCGCTTTGCCCGGGCGACCCCTGGACTATTGACTGGCTCAACGACATTGCAGTGCAACTCTGCAAGCGCGGAGCGGACATGATACAGGTGGACCAGGTCGTGGGGGGCGCTCTCTACTGGTGCTATTCGACCCGCCACAAGCACCCACCCGGTCCGGGGCCGTGGATGACAAACGCCTTCCGCACGCAGCTTCAGACAATGCTGCGCGCGTGCCGGGCCGTGGACCGCGACGCAGTGGTGTGCTTCGAAGAGCCCAACGAGCTGTTCATCCAAGAGGTGGCCATCCAGGACTACCGAGACTTCGAGATACTGCGGCGCGGTTCGCCTTCGGCAGAGTTAGCTTCGGTTTTCAACTACGTCTACCACGAGTACCTCCCAACCTTCCAGAGCAACCCGGCTCCAGGCGACACCTTCATGGCAGCTTACTGCCTGGTCGATGGCCAGATTCCGCACATGGTACCATCGCGCCGGTTCGGCTCGGGGCCATTGCTGGACAACGGCGAGTTCGAGCAATGGAGCGGCAATGTGCCGGCGGGCTGGGACAAGGTGGGCGGATGGCAAGGCACGACCTACACCGGAAAGTGCGGGCGTGACGAGAACGAGAAGCACGGGGGTACCGCGAGCCTGTTGCTTGAGAACACAGGGCAGGACGAGATCGTGCAAGTATCGCAGAATATCGCGGTGGGGCCGGGCTTGAGAGCCGGCGGCACGTACAGAATGACCGCGTGGATGAAGACGACGGGACTGGCAGCGCACAATGGCATCATACTGGGTACCTTCGCACCGGGCTTGAAAAGTACTGGCGGCTGGCGCCTGGACATGCCTCAGGAGGCGACAGAAGGCTGGGTGCAGCGGGA
>JAKORR010000741.1 GCA_029777735.1 Armatimonadota bacterium
AGGCCCGTGGACTACGGGACGGGCGTGTACAGCGAGTGCGTCTACAACCCGCTGGCCCAATATGCGAGCGTGAGGGAGATCGAGGCGGGCTACCGCTGGCCCAGCCCCGACTGGTGGGACTATAGCGGGATTCCGGACCAGTTGCGCGGCAACGAGGACAGACCCGTCCAGGGCGGCGGCTCCGAGCCCATGCTTATCTACAAGAACCTGCGCGGCCAAGAGCAGGCTTTCATCGACCTCATCGAAAACCCCGAGATGGTTCACTACTGCCTGGACAGGCTCTTCGAGCTGGCCTACCAGAACACGCTGCGTATCTACGAGGCCATCCCGGGCAAGGTGCACATCAGCTATGTGGCCGAGGACCTGGGCTCACAAGAGAGCCTGCTGTACTCGCCGGCGCAGATTCGCGAGTTCCTGCTGCCGCGGATGAAACGGATGATGGACCTGGTGCACTCGGCCGGGGCGTATGTGTTCCACCACTCAGACGGGGCTGTGCGAGACATCTTGCCAGACCTGATCGAGATCGGGATTGATGTTCTGAATCCGATCCAGTGGCGGTGTAAGGGCATGGAGCGCGAGGGTCTGAAGCGCGACTTTGGCGACCAGCTGGTGTTCCACGGCGCTGTGGACAATCAGTACACGCTGGCCTTTGGGACGGTCGAGGACGTGCGCCAGGAGGTGCTGGACAACATCAGGATTCTAGGGGCAGGCGGGGGATACATCCTAGCGCCGTGCCACAACATCCAGGCGGTAAGCCCGCCGGAGAACGTCGTGGCGATGTACAAGACCGGCTACGAGGCCGGTTGGTCCTAGACTCCTGAGTTTGCACGGTCTGTGTCGCACAGATCGCGCTATTGTGGTGTCTCGCGTCGCGGGCTTGACCACAATCGCGCTGGCGTGGCTGGCTCAAGGCGGCAATGTAGACCTTTCGGCGCTGGATGAGGTCTAGCACAACCTCAACGCGAGGAAGGTGGATCTATGCAGGCGGCAGGGGCGGAATGCCTCGAGGTGTATTGGGCGTTGGGGCAAACCTTCGAGGACGCTGGGAGGCATCCCCCCGTTGGGAACGAGGGGTAGGGCCTGTGCTCGTGGGCGAGCCAGACGAGGCCAGGCCACCGTTCGCACCCCGTCAGTCCCCTGCCCTGGCCTACAGGCAAAGGGAAAGGCCCGCGCAGCGGGAGAGCCGTGCGCGGGCCTTGAGTCCACAGCGTGTTTCGTGGTCGGCTATTCCACCGTGACTGTCTTTGCCAGGTTGCGTGGCTGGTCGATAGGGCATCCGCGTAGGTCAGCCACGTGGTACGCGAAGAGCTGCAGTGGTATTTGCACCGTTGCCGGCGACACGAGCTCCGGGCAAGGCGGTACCCACAGCACATGGTCTGCCTCCCCGGGGATGTAATCGTCGCCGTCAGTTGCTACACCGATGACAGGGCCCTCCCGGGCCTTGATCTCCTGTATGTTGCCTATCATCTTCTCGTACACACTGCCCTGCACGGCCACGGCCACCGTGAACAGAGACGGCTCAACGAGGGCAATAGGCCCGTGCTTCATCTCGCCCGCCGAGTAGCCCTCGGCGTGGATGTAGCTGATCTCCTTGAGCTTGAGCGCGCCCTCCAAGGCCGAGGGCAGGTTAATGCCGCGTCCTAGATACAACGCGTTGTGGAACTGATAATAGGCCTGGGCGACTTCGCGCACCGCGTCCTCGCGGCTCAGCAGCTCGGCAGCTTGATCTGGCACACAGAGGATGCCCTCCTTGAATTCGCGCAGGGCCTGTGGCGACTGCACACCGCGGACCTCAGCGAAGTGCGCTGCAATCATCTGCAACGTAAGGACCTGGAGCGTGTAGGCCTTCGTTGAGGCCACACCAATCTCTGGCCCGGCCTGAATGTATACTACGCCGTCGCTCTCGCGCGCGATGGAGCTGTCCACAACGTTGATCACGGACACGATCTTAGCGCCCTTCTCCTTCAGCTCACGTAGGGCCACCAGCGTGTCGGCGGTCTCGCCCGACTGGCTCACCAGGATCGCCAACGTATTGTCCAGCACCACGGGGTCGCGCGCCCGCAGCTCGGCGGCCAAGTCGGCCTCGGCGGGCACACGGGCGAAGTTCTCGATGAGATACCGGCCCACGAGCCCGGCGTGATAGGCCGTTCCGCACGCGCTCAAGACGACCTTGCGGAGGTTGCGAATTTCCTCCTCAGTCATGTTCAACCCGTCCAGCGTGATCGGCCTGTCAGGGTCGGACAGCCGGCCGCGAAGGCATTCGCGCATGGCCATCGGCTGCTCGTAAATTTCCTTGTGCATGAAGTGCCTGTGACCGCCCTTCTCGGCGGCATCAGCAGGCCAGGGAATGACGTAGACACTTCGCTCAATGGGCTTGCCTTGTAGGTCCATCAGATCGACGCCGTCGGTGGTCAGCACACCCATCTCGTCGTCATCGATGACGTAGACCCTGTCCGTCCACTTGCGTACTGCACCCATGTCGGAGGCGATGAAGTTTTCTCCCTCGCCGATGCCGATGACCAGAGGAGAGAAGCGCCGGGCGCCGATGAGGATATCGGGATGCTTGGCGTGCAGAACGCCTAGCGCAAAGCTACCCTCAAGATCTGCGCAGGCCCGCCTCACGGCTGCGGCTAGGTCCCCGTCATAGTACTTCTCGACCAGGTGGGCAATGGTCTCGGTGTCCGTCTGACTGCGGAATTCGTGCCCCTCGGCCTGCAGCCGCGAGCGAAGGTCCGCGTAGTTCTCGATGATCCCATTGTGGACGACGGCTATGTCCCCCGCGCAGGAGATATGGGGATGCGAGTTCTCTACGGAGGGCTTGCCATGGGTCGCCCATCGCGTGTGGCCAATACCCACCGGCCCGTGCAAGGGCTGCTCCTTCAGCAAGGCCTCTAGATTCGCGAGCTTGCCCACCACCTTGCGTACGTCCAGCCCGCGGCTCGTCACTACAGCTATGCCCGCAGAATCATAGCCGCGGTATTCGAGCCTTTTCAGGCCTTCGACGCAGATGACTGGAGCGTCCTTATTACCGATATAACCTACTATGCCGCACATATCTAACTCTCCTATCGTACATGATGGGAAAGACGGCCGAGACATTATACCGGTTTTCGCGGCGGGGGACCAGGTCGGTGTCGCCCGAGCGAGTGTACAGTTTCCGCAGGATAGAGTTGGCCAAAGGGCCGAGGCAGCTGGTGGTCGTCGCTGCCGCGCAGGAAGGAGCCCGCGCAAGGTGACAGGTTTCCCGGTGGAAGTGGGCCACGATTCTACCCTGGAGCCTATCTGGGCGTCGGCTGCTTTGTGATTCCTGCTCTGGGCCCTCACCACTGCCTCCTGGCGGCCAA
>JAKORR010000742.1 GCA_029777735.1 Armatimonadota bacterium
GGCAACGAACGATAGCCAGCATGACCCCCGTAGCCTGGGTAGCCCGCGTAGCCGGGGTAACCGGGATAGCCTGGATACCCCCGGTAAGGCTGGTTGGTCCGGCGGAGGAGGCGGTTACTGACGACCGTGCCGAGGTACTTGCCAGCCTTCGTGTAGGCGTCGTTGTCGTTCCAGGGGAACCAGCCGATCCAGTGGCCGTGGGTGTCCCACAGCCAGCGATCATCCGCAGAGCGGCGGTAGGCAATCGCCGCCCCTTGCGAGTTGTACAGGAACATCTGCTCTCCTACTGATGGTGGTGTGGGTCCGACTACGGGCGAGCCTTTGCCAATCCACCCGCCGCTCATGTGGCGGGTGGATTGTCATGAGTTCACCTACTTCTCGTTGCGGACCCCCTTGTGCTGCTGAGGGCTTCCATTCATGATCTGGCCGGTTGAGGCGTCGCGCTTGAACCAGGTCTGGCCGACCTTGAACTCGCTTCTCCCCCTCACCGCCCCAACGCGAGAGCCGCGTCCGGTGTTCTTCGCCATGTTCTGTTCACCTCGTTCCCGAGGGCCGCCACGGTAGTCGTGTCGTCCCCTCACTCTGTAGTCGAGATAGCACAGGTTGGAGTTAGCGGCAGTCTTCGCAGAGACCGTCGACGAGCAGATGGGGTAGATATCGCATGTAGCAGCTCCCAGCACACAGAAGCTCGGCTGCGGCCTGCTTCTCGCAGCGGCAGTATCCGCAGGTGGGACAGTGCCCCTCCCCGCAGGAGGTGCAGGGCCATCCTCGAACTGGCTGAACCTGGCCACAGCAGCGGATCTCCAGTTTGGGTCGTTGATCGAAGTCGCGATCGATGGGGGGGTGGAACCGCTCGGCCTGCCATAGGTCCTCGGCGGAGAGGATGGCGATGGTTCTGTGTGCATCTGCGATGGCGTCCATGTAGAACTCGGCACGCGTTCCCCAGGGCGTCTCCCAGAAAGTGCGCTGACGAAGTGTGCGGCCAGGCTGGATGGTCCGCAGGGGGTGGGCCTGGGGGATAGCTTGACCGGGCC
>JAKORR010000743.1 GCA_029777735.1 Armatimonadota bacterium
ACCTCACGATCATACAGCAGTGGGTCGATATGGGCGTAGACCTCATCGAACTGGGCGAGGATCTGGGCGCGCAGACGTCATCCATCATCAGCCCCGCCACCTTCGCTCGCTGGATACGTCCGGGCTACAAGAAGCTGATAGCACCCTGTGCCGCGAAGGGCATGCTAGTGGCGCTCCACAGCGATGGGCACATTCTGGAGCTGATGGACGAGTTGAAGATCGCCGGGGTCAATATCATCAACCCCCAGGACCTGTGCAACGGTATTGACAACTTGGCCCGCGAAGTCAAAGGGCGCTTCTGCCTGCGGCTGGACATTGACCGCCAGACAGTAGTGCCCTTCGGCACGCGGCAGGAGATTCGCGAGCTCATCGAGGAGGAAGTCCGCAAGTTGGGCTCCCCTCAGGGGGGCTTAGAGATGATCTGCGGCATCTACCCACCCACACCTGCTGAGAACGTGGATGCTCTTCTGGAGGCGATGAGGGATTTTCGCACCTACTGGTGGGATGGCCGCGGATCGGTCTAGCCACTCCTCCCAGATCTCCGGACGCGACGCCTCTCCCTCGGCCCGCCTCTGTCCAGGTGTTCCAGACCCGTACCTCTTCTACTGACGCACTATCCGCCGACTACTTGCCTTCTACGTTCAGCATGTCCAACGCATGGTCAATATAGCTTTCGGCCGTGTCGAACTGCTCTTTTGCCAAGGCACTCCGGGCGGCGCGCAAAAGCTCGTCTACCATCCGCGCCTTCTCGGGATCAGAGGCTTGGAGGGCCTTGAAGGGCGCTGCAGCGGACCGAAACTTGGTCCGAATGCGGGTCTTCTGCGGAACACGCGAGTACGCCGGGTCGTCGGCGTGACCTGCGGGCATTTCTACCACAGGCTTGGGAGAGCCGCCGGCTGAGGGCTTTACCTGGGTTGGTCTCGTTGGCGCTGGCGGAGCCGCTGGCACCGGCTTGACCTCCGGCTGAGCGGCAGGCGTGGGAGCGGGAGGCACCACTGGCTGGGAGGGCTGGGACCCCGTCGGCGAAGCCACAAGGAAAGGTATCAGGTTCTCTAGAAGATTACGGGCTACTTCGTCCCGCTGGATCTGAAACTGAGCGTCGTCCAGTGTCCGCACGACGTCGAAGGAGTCGAGTACCAGCAAGAGGGCGTCGCGCGGCACATCAGGGCGGGCAGTCGCTCCGGCCCTCAGGGGCGTGCCCGCAGTCTGGGCAACAGCAGCGTCCACGCTGAGAGCCGGCGCTATCTGAGTTCCTGCTGCAGCAGCCACTGCCGCAAACAATGCTACTCTTAAGCTCAGGATTGATACCCTCAGCATATCGACCGCCTCGCCATAGTGATATCACCAACTACACAACTACCCGTGCATAGTCATAATTCCGAAGCATAGTCCCTCAATGGACGGTTGCGCTTAGGTTGCCGGAGCTTTTTTAGAGCCTTGGCCTCAATCTGCCTGATACGTTCACGCGTAACCTCGAAGATGTGCCCCACTTCCTCCAGTGTCCTCTGGTACCCGTCCTCCAGGCCAAAGCGCAGACGCAGAACTTCGCGTTCGCGCTCGCTCAGGGTGTCGAGCACGCGCTCGAGCTGCTCACGCAGTACTTGGTTCGATGCCATGTCGGCCGGCGTCTCGGCCGAGTCGTCGGGCACAAAGTCACCCAGGAAGCTGTTTTCCTCCTCGCCCACTGGCGCTTCGAGCGACAACGGATCCGGCGCGATGCGTTTGATCTCCGCCACGCGCTCCAGCGGCATATCTAACTCCTTGGCTACTTCCTCCAGTGTCGGTTCGCGCCCAAGCTGCTGGAGAAGCTGCCGCGAAGTCTTTACGATTCGGTTGATGGTCTCAACCATATGCACTGGTATGCGGATGATGCGTCCCTGATCGGCTATGGCACGCGTGATCGCCTGCCGGATCCACCAGGTCGCATAGGTGCTGAACTTATAGCCCTTGCGGTAGTCGAACTTCTCCACGGCCCGCATCAGGCCCATGTTGCCCTCCTGGATCAGGTCCAGGAAGCTCATAGTGGAGCGGCCCGTGTACTTGCGGGCAATGCTCACAACCAAGCGCAAGTTCGCGTCGGCCAGCTTCTTGACGGCCACCTCGTCGCGGACCTTGACAAGC
>JAKORR010000744.1 GCA_029777735.1 Armatimonadota bacterium
CACCGACGTCATCCCGCAGGTTGGCCCGAAGGTGAGCCTGCATGTGCCCGAGAAGCCCTCGCGGGTGCGCTGGGTGCCAGACCGTAGACGGCTCAAGTGGACGTGGAGCGGCGGAATCCTGGAAGTGACGGTACCCTGGCTCCATGTGCATGGTGCGGTGGTTGTCAGCTAGCGTCGAGCGGCCAGTCTACGGGGACGAATTGCTACTGTTCGGCCGAGGGGGGCATGGTGAGCGAGGAACGCGGCGCCGGAGAGCCGCAGAGGGATTGCAACGTCCAGGCACTTTGTGAGGAGGCTGCATCAGCGTGACCGGTAGGGATCGTCAGATCATCCGTGACCTGGCTAAGAGAATAGCTGAGATAGCTGCCCAGCCTGAGCAGGAGGAAAAGCAGCGGCTGTGGTATGCGCACAACTCGCTGCATCCCGTGCGGCCGCTGGTCTTCGTCTCGCCCGAAGGCTCGTGGGTGGAGTTGCTGCCGGACTCCGCCTTCGGGTGCGAGGAGGAGGGCGCCCGGGGGATAGAGCGCGGCCTGAGGATGCGCCTGTATGCTGCTGAGCATTTCCACGACGATCAGGTCTGCGACAATGTGTTCCGCGTGTCCTACTCAGTGAGCGAAACGGGTTGGGGCGTGGAGCCCCGGTATACGCATAGCGGCGCGCCGCGAGGTGCCTACGTCTGGGACCCTCCCATCAAGACGCAGGCGGATATCGACAGGATCCAGACGCCGACGGTCACGCACGACCCCGAGGCCACGCGGCGCAAGGTGGAGTTCTTCAAGGAGCTGCTCGGTGATCTTCTGAATGTGGAGGTACACGGGATCAAACCGAGCTTCTTAGGAATCATTGACGAGTGGACTAGGCTGCGAGGCATCACGCAGACCTTCTGGGACATGTGTGACAACCCCCAGATGGTGCATGCCGGCATGGAGAGGATGACGGAAGGCAAGCTTGCATGGCTCGAGGCCCTAGAGACGCAGGGGCTGCTGGGACTGAACAACGGCAACGACTATGTTGCCTCGGGTGGGTTGGGGTTCACCGATGAGCTACCAGCCCCAGACTTCGACGGGCAGGTGCGCCTGTGTGACCTGTGGGGGCATTGCGAGTCGCAGAGCATGTCCGAAGTGTCGCCCGCTATGCAGGCAGAGTTCGTGCTGCCGTACCAGTTGCGTATTCTTGAGCGATTCGGCTTGAACTGCTATGGGTGCTGCGAGCCTCTGCACCTGATGATCGACACGCTGCGGGCTCAGGTGCCGCGCTTCCGGAGGCTGTCCATAAGCCCATGGGCAGACAAGAGGGTGAGCGCAGAAAAGCTCGGCGGCGACGTCATCTTTTCGTGGAAGCCCAACCCGGCGTACTTGGCGGCCGTGAAGTTCTCGTCCGAGACAGTGCGGCGCGACATCCGCGAGACCGTCGACATCGCCCGAGAGCACGGGTGCGTGCTGGAGATGATCCTGAAGGACACTCACACGTGCAACAACGAACCGTGGCGATTCGATGAGTGGAGCAGGGTGGCAATGGAGGAGGCCCTGCGTGGCGCGGAGTAGCGGCACCCCCGACGACCCTAGCGTGCAGCCTTGCAGTGGCGACCGGGCGTCAGCCCGCCAAGTTCCGGTAGACCGAGATCGAGACCACAGCCAAGAGCCCTCCGCGCTCGCGGGCCTGGAGTTGCTGCGCGGCTCAATTCCGATCTGTGCCTACGAAGATTCTGTGTTTCCCGTTTGTAGTGGTCTGACAAGGGTCTCTGTATCCACATTGACAAGAACTTGTTCTAATACGGCCTCGCAATAGCCGCATTTGTGGCATTGCCCACCACAGTCTGACGTGCGCTCGAACCAGTCCTCAGGGAACCGCTCATTGTCCACGATGCAGGGCGAGAAGGCCGGCGAGTAGCCCGGCTCAAAGAGGTCGAGCAGGTTCCCGCGACAACGGCCCTTTACGTAGGAGTGGACCACAGCCCTGGGGCGTGCGTGCATGCGTGTTGCCAACTTCGCTAGCGGGAACAGGTCGTCGTAGTGGTGAAGATCCTCGGGGCGGATCCACGTGGCCTGCAGGACGGCGGGCCAGTGGCGCCGGTCGCGCAGGAAGTTCCAGCACGTGTGCGGCGTCCAGTTGGGCACATTGAGGGTCTCGTCCACTTCCTCCTCGTGGGCCACAAGATTGTCGTGAAAGGTCTGACCCGAGCAGAACCGCAGGCAACCACTGTTGGCGAGCAGATACAGCTTCTTGCCGTTCTCGTCAGCCCACTGCTTCAGGCCTCGCAGGTGTCCAAGCTCACGGTTGAAGTCTCGCTGAACATAGTAGCCGTCGAAGAGGTGGGCCAGGTAGCGCATACCCTGCACCGTGCCAATGCGCATGTTGACCGACGCCCGTACCTCGACTTCCGGGAAGCTCTCCTTGACGACGTGGGCGACGGCGGGGGAGGTCGTGGTAACTATGTCCGCGCCGCCAACCACGGCGTCGAGGTGATCAAGCACCGAGATGACCCGGTTCGCCAGGTGCTGGCTCACTGCCAGGCGCCCGTAGCAGTTAGCATTGAAGAGCACGTCCAGCTTTAGGCCCAGGTCGCGTAGAGCCCGCAAGTCCGCTTCGAGGCGGTGTTGGGCCGTCCAGTCGGTATAGCCGCGGCGGGTGGTCAGAGGGGCTCGACCGGAAGGCATGTCGGACCACGGGAAGTAGATTTCCGCGACGTGGTCGAGATAGTCGCGGACGATGTCCACAAGGGGTTCTTCGTCCTCATCCGGCAGTTGGTATCCGATGGCGAATCTCATGACTATTCCGGACTTCTTCCCCCATCTACTGGGCCGCGTCGTTGCTCAGGTCTTCGGGCTCGGCGGACCAATCGACTGTCCAGGGTTTGCGGCGGCGGAAGGGCTGATGGAAACGATTTTTGACAACCCCACGGGCCTCCAGGTTAATCATGCATGCCCTTAGGCAGCCACGACCGCCACAGACGGCCTCGCCAGTAATGTACAGGTTCGGAGGTTTTTTGTAGAAGGGCGATATGCTGTTCGGTTTTACATCCTTACGTCCTTTGAAGTACTCACCCACTTCGTCGGGTCCGTCAACCAGCGCACCGCCGCGGAAGGCCAAGGTGCAGGCCTCGCAATCCAGCCTGCCCCACTCCACCCAGCGGCCCGCCAGTTGCACGCGGACGGTTTCTGTGGCGCTGATGGCCTGGCCGGGGCACTCCTCCACGCAGGCCAGGCACCGGTTGCACAGAGGCGGGCCATCGTAGAGCGGATCGGGCTCCAGCTCGGCCTCGGTGAGCACAACCCCAAGCCTCTGTCGGGGTCCGAACTCAGGTGTTAAGAAGACCTTGCTGTAGCCGATTTCGCCCAGGCCGGCCAGGTAGGCAGCGATGCGCAGGTGAATCATAACATCGGGTCTGGCCCGACCCGGCTCGACAGCACGGCTGTAGCCCGGCAGCAGCCGTCCCTCATTGTCAACGGCTCGCCAGCCGCTCTGGTGGCCGATGGGCACGGCCTCATAGCCCTGGTCCTCGATGAACTTGCACAGGTTGATGACGGTTAGTGGGATGTACAGGTAGTTTAGGGCGCCGTAGCCCATGGAAGAATAGTTGCTGAAGAAAGTACCCTCTTCGATACCACGCAAACTGCCACGCATAACGCGAAAGCCCATGGCGATAAGAGAGCGGGCCTCGGGCATGATTTGACGCGGGTCCATTTGGAGCGGCGCACCCTCATAGCGATCCAGGGAGGCGATGCCGACGATATCGGCCCCCAGGGCTTTGGCTTGGGCCTTCACCAGGGATGCATCGATCATTTCATTGCGGGCCTCCTTTGGGCACAAGACTTGACACAATCGATAAGGACCAGGCGTCCGCTTCCACGCGGTCAACATGCAGGTTGAGCGTAGCAAGCCGGGCTACAGGAGTCAACAAAGGCATCCTCGCTATCGGCAGGAGGCGGGTAAGCCAGAGAGAACTCCGACCAGGATAGGTCCGTCAGCTCAGCACGAGGAGGTGACCAGGATGGCCGAGGTGGTTGAAGGCAAGAAAGCTCCGCAGTTCACGCTGCCAGCCTCCACTGGGCAAAGAATCAGCCTCAAGGACTATCGCGGCAAGAGCCACGTAGTTCTCTACTTCTACCCTCGCGATATGACACCCGGCTGTACCAAGGAAGCCTGCAGCTTCAGGGACTTGGGCAAGGAATTCGCCGCAGCCGGGGCCGTCATCCTGGGGGTGAGTACCGACGACCTCAGCTCCCACGAGAAGTTCACCAAAGCCCATCACCTGACCTTTCCCTTGCTTAGTGACAATGATGCCAAAGTTTCCACAAAGTACGGAGTATACAAGGAGAAGAATATGTACGGACGCAAGGTGATGGGCATCGAGCGCACTACCTTCGTCATCGACCGGGAGGGCGTCGTCCGCCGTATTTGGCGCAAGGTGAAGGTCGAACGGCATGCCGACGAGGTGCTCGATTTCGTGCGCAACCTTTAGAGGTCTCGCGGCCGTTTGCGAACCGCCCCGGCAGGTGCGGCGGATAGAGAGCGTGGAGCGACGCCACGCCTAGACTTATCCTTAGGTCGTACGTCGGAAGGTCATCTCGCAGCGGGAGGCGCCGCCGCACATCGTGCACGGCATCTCGAAGGTGTACTCGTCGCCAAACTCCCTGCACCAGACGCGTCCTTCGGTAGGGCAGATGATCTGGGAGACCGTCAGCGCCAAGGCGTCGCGACCGCTCTTGCGCAGCAGGTCGTACCAGGTGCAGCCCGTGATTGCGAAGCAAACATCCTCGTGGGTCACCGCACACTCAAAGGCGTGCCCATCGGCTCTGAGTTTGAGGCTGAAGCAGCGTGCCAGATCGCCGGGATCGTTGCCAGTGCATCCGAGGAGTTCGCGGGCCTCGCGGGCCTCAATTTTTGCCAGTACCTGCCAGACCTGCTCATCCAGTTGCAGGGCCTTTGGGAAACCGTCGGCCTGTTCGACCATCATGAACCACAGCCCATCCACGGCTTGGTAGGCGCGGCGTAGGTACTGCACCAGCAGGACATCACCATTGCTCATGGGTTAGGACACGTTCCTAGCTTTGTGGCGTAGCTGCTCCGGTCCCAACCGTGTACGGTCTACGGCATGGGCACTGCGATCCGAGGCTTGTCCACCTTGCCTCCGGGCAGCGGGGCGCTATGGCCTGTGAGACTGGTTCCCGCAGAACAGCTTGTTACCTCTGCAGTCGGGGCCGGGCCGCCACAAGCCGCTATTGATGCGTCGGCAGGTCAGGAGCGTACCTCGCGGAAGTATTTGCCCAGTATCCACGGCGCCTGCCAGAGACGTGTCGGCGAGTGCCCACTCGGAGGTGTACCACATGGCAAGTCCCCAAGAGCTACTGTGGCGGCGATGCCAGGGGTCTGGTCGATTGCAGCAGATGATGGCCGGGCGGCACAGCCGGGTGCTGGTGCTCGCGCTGTCCTTAGCACTGCTCCCAGCACTAGCGATCAGCGACTACTGCCCGCCCGATTCGAAGCAGTCCGGGGGCATGAGGGACATCATGCTGGTCTACCTTGCGCCGGATAGCTGGCACGAGGCGGACTTCCTGCCCTACGTCGCGTACCTGGACAAGGCCGCCGGGGGTGTGCCCCGCGACTGGTTCTACGACTCATGGCTGTTCCTGATGTTCGGCGGCGCCCCGTCGGGCGGTGCCTATTACCGCGGGGATGCCACCAAGACTGACTGGGACTTCTACTTAGATCTATTGTTCGCGCCTGACATGAACCTAGCCGCGCTTGATGCCTGCATCGAGAAGGTAGGCAGGCAACTCAGCGAACGTGACCGCATCTGCCCGGTCATCATCATGATCCCCTACTTGACGTGCAGCCAGATTAACTTCGGCGATGTGGATGGCGACGGCAAGAATGAAGACCCGGCACGGGAGGAGGACAGGATCAAGGCCCTGAAGTGGTGCGTGGACGCTATCCTCCAGCGCTGGCAGCAGCACCAATACAAGCACCTACAGCTCTGGGGGTTCTACTGGATGAACGAGGGCATCTCCACCGGCGACGTGGCCGCGGTGCAGGCAACGGGCAAGTATGTGCACGGCAAGGGCTACGGTTTCCATTGGATACCTTGGTTCATGGCACCGGGACATGAGCGCGGCGCCGAGCTGGGCTTCGACTTCGTCGTGATGCAGCCCAACTTCGCCTTTATGGACACACCGCGCGGCGCTGTGGTTCCGGACGAGGACCGCTTGACGCAAAACGCGAACCGGGCACGTGAGTTGGGCCTGGGCGTCGAGATGGAGCTGAACTGGGGCGTTGCTACCGACCTGGGGCATCGACTGAACCTGCAGCTATACCTCAACCACGGCGTCGACGAGATAGACGGGTACATGAAGGGCGCGGTGCGGGCGTATTATCAGGACTATGACCTGATCGCTCAGCTCTACCGCAGCGATGTGCCGGCCTGCAACCAGCTCTACGACGACCTGTACCACTTCCACAAGGGCACCTACCAGCGTCGGCCGGTGTCGCTGTGCGAGGGCGCGAGGGCGACGCTGAACGGAAGCGAGGCTCCCGGGCTGACTGACGGCCTGTGGCTGACGCGCGATGACCGGACCGAGCGCGTACTCACCACCGGCGCGCCGGCGGTGGTCGAAGTGGACCTGGGCAGCCGTCAGTTTGTGGGGGACGTTCGTGTGCATGTGGTGGCCCGGGCGCAGGGCGAGCCAGTCCTGCCGTCGGTCCTGCGACTGTTGACCAGCGCGGACGGGCGGAGCTTCAACGCCGCGGCGGAAGGCCCAGCGCCAATCCTGCACTCCACGGGCGATTGGAAGGGCGGCTTTGCTCTGCTTACCTGTGAGCCGACCTTCGCTCGCAAGCTGCGTGTCGAGATAGATGCGCCAGAGGGAAGTCGGGTGGGCGTGGATGAGGTGGTGGTGTTTCCGGTTCCTCATCTGCTGGCGTCGCGAGCCTACAAGATCAGCGGGGAGATGACAAAGGACACGGTGCGCAACAGCGCTTTCGTCCTCAATGACGGACGGCTGGCGTTGAGTAGTCAGGCAAGGGACGCGGGCGTCGGCTTCGCAACGGGACAGGGAACGGTCGAGTTCGGACTGGACGAGGAATGGTACCTGGCGCAGGCGCTGGCCCATGTACGCTGGGGCGGGGCGGGCCAGCCACCGTCCTGCCGCGTAACGCTGACCAATGGTGGGGAGAAGCGCGAGACAGCTTGGGTTACCGCCGAGGGAGCGGGCGAGGCCTGGATCGAGGTGCCTCTGCCCTTCGTGCCCGTCACGGGGGTGAGCTTCGAAGTGAGAGGCCCGGCGGACGCTCTGTGGGACGAGCTGCTGGTGCGGCGGCAACCTAATTTGGCCCACCTCATGCCCTATCGTGTCGAGCCACCCTTTCCGGCCAAGTACCCCGACACGGACGGAGTGGAGTTGACCGACGGTATGCTCAGCGAAAGGGGCTTCAGCGATGGCAGAACTGTGGGGTGGTTCGGGGCCGATGTCACGGCGACCGTCGACCTGGGGGCGGAGAAGTCCTTCGACTCCATAGCAGTCCATACGGAAGGCGGCGGCTATGCGGCAGTCGAGTACCCCACGGCCATCGAGGTCTGGGTGTCCGGAGACGGCCAACTATGGAGGATCATACTCGGCAACCAGTGGCATAAAGAGGTAACCTACTCACGAGCCGTTGACGGCATGGTAGATGAGCTGGCCTGGCTGCGCCTCGCTGTTCCTTCCACGACCGCGCGTTACGTCCGGCTTCGCTTCGTCTCGCGTGCCTGGCTAATGCTGAGCGAGATAGAGGTACGCTCCGGGGACCAGAACCTGGCCGCGGGTTGCTCGTACTTTGTGACACCCGCGCCCGAGTCGTCGGAAAAGTACGCCGATGACGCGATACGCCTGACCGACGGCGTCTATTCGGGTCCAGGGACGGGGTGGAGCAAGGCGGTGGGCTGGGACAAGGGCACTCCAGAGGTCGTGGTTGATCTACTGCACCCCAGGCAGGTATCGCTCGTGCGGGTGCATGTGCTGGGCGGAGGCCACGGCGCGGTCTACTTCCCGCGCTGCGTGGCTGTGGCCACTTCCCTTGACGGAGAGCAGTGGACGGAGGAAACAGAGACGCGTAGTTTCCCGGAAGAGAGCGGCAGCGAGTCACTGGTGGCCTTCATGTCCGTGCCACTCACACCGCGCGAGGCCCGCTACGTCCGTCTTCGCCTAGAGCGCAAGGGCTGGGCAATGCTGGACGAGGTCGAGGTATACTGAAGTGCTGCTGCCGTACGGGAGAGTTTCGCAACCATCGCAGAGAGGCCGGAATGTCAACACCACGGCTTAGACTCAAACAGCTTACGAATCCTGTGTTCGCCATCGAGGGTATCAGTGTCAGGGATCCGGCGGCAATCTGGCACGACGGCCTGTGCTATTTGTACTACACACGCGAGGTCCACAGCCTGAGTGGCGTTGCCTGGGATATCGGTGTTGTCACCACGCCTGACTTCCGTGAGTTCTCTGCTGAGCGGATCATCACGCCCCGGGGCTACGCCTCGCCAGGCAATGTTGTACGCGTCGGCGACCGATGGGTGATGCCGATCCAGTCCTACCCATGGCCCAGCGAGATCGTTCTGGTGGCCTCGGAGGACCTGGTGCACTGGTCGACGCCGTGCCACATCGTGCCAGCGGACACCGGGCCGGGATGGGGAGCCGAGCATGGCCCTATCGACGGATGGCTGTTCCAGCACGACGGGCTGTGGCACTGCGTCTGGGTGAACTTCCTGGCAGGCACAGATCATCGAGCCTTCGGCGTACACGTGTCACGGGACCTGGAGAACTGGCGCAATCTGACGCCCGAAGGGCCCTTTATCGACGGCAGTGCTTACAACCATAACGGCGGCGTGGAGAACTGCTCGATTCTGCAGGACGGTGGCTGGTGGCACTTCTACGCCAGCGTAGGGATGCAGCCCCAGCGTCTAGCGCACGTGGTGGCACCGGAGCCGCTTGCCTGGCCAGCGCTAACACCCGAGGCGGAGCTGTCGCTGCCTCTCGACCCCTGGTGCGCCTACAGCCAATCAGCCCTATTCGTGGACGACTGGCGCGAGCAGTGTGGCAGCTACGTGATGATCTATCACGGCTTGGCACGGCCCGAGGGCGAGGCCACCTTTGGCCTGGCGCTCTCCGACGACCTCTGGACCTGGAGGCCGTTGAAGCCGCGCGTGGGTGAGTAGCTGGAGGCTCCAGGCGGAGCGCCGCAGCATCTGCGAGCAAGCCAGGGCGGTGGCTTCACGGTTGGGCGACTGAAGAGCGGCCTGGTAGTAGGGCGTAGTTCCCTCCGCGGCCTAGGGGAAGGGCAGCCTGATAGGACCTCATGCAGCACTCACCTCTCGTTCTGCGCGGGAGAAGCCAGACCGAGCAGATGGGGCCAGCGTGGACGCTACATTGGTGGAGCAATCTGGGGCTGTTCAAGCACCAGCCATGGAACCACAGCCCATCGTCATCCTGCAGACGCGAGGCAAAGCTCAGGACCTGGCGCGCCGCGTTATCCCAGTATAGCGTCGGCAGTGCATGAAAGGCCCCAGCGCGCCAGGACAGCATAGTCAGAGATAGTCAGGGCGAGATTTGTGACAAGGGGCATCGGCCTGGGGTTTGCTCTGGCGGTGGCAGTGTCCTCCAAGGCCCAGCAGCGCGCCCCTAGTCACCACCGGCACCTTCCAAGCACGCTGTCTCGCCAAGAGTCGTCGCTACGTACACGTCCGCCCCAGCGGTGCAGATAGCCGACACTTCACCTGCGAGTTGTCCACGGCTCACAATGCGGCCGTCGGCGGCGCCGAGCATGAGAGTGGAACCGTCCTGGCAGCCGCAGGCCCACAGACCGTTAGCCGTCAGCCTTGCGGTGATGATGGGCTGGCCTGTGGAAAGACGCCAGCGTACGGTCCCCTCGTCGCCCAGGCAGTACGCGAGGCAGTTCGCCGAGGCCACCAACAGCTCATCCTTACCATCCTTGTCCACGTCGGTACAGGCGAGGGCCGTGGCGCGGTCCCCCAGGTAGACCATCCAGAGGAGCTTGCCGTCGGCACCCACGCACTGCAAGCTGCCATCACCCGCTGCGAAGACAACCTCCCGCCCACCGTCGCCATTGAGGTCGCCGATGGCAATGGCCGTACACTCGGGTCCAGACTTGGTAGAGTAGCCCCACAAGCGCGATCCGTCGGCCTTCACTGCACTCCACCAATAGTAGTTGGTGCCGAGGACGACCTCGTCGACACCGTCACCGGTGAGATCGGCGGCGCAGGCGGCCGTGGCCACGTGAACCGATTCATAGTGCCACAGCAGCTTGCCAGTCCCGTCGATAGCGTAGTAGCGCCAATTGTCGGCTCCCACGATGGCGGTCTCGCGGCCCTCGCTGCTGAAGTCGGCGGCAAGGACCACGTTCACGTGCGGCGTGTTCTTGTACCGCTCTAGTTGCACTTGCCACAGTGTGCCGCCCTTGTGGTCCAGTGCTACTATCAGGCCCTCCCGACATCCAGCCACGATAACGGGCGCTGAGCCATCGAAGTGCACCGTCGCGATGGCCCGAACCGGGTGGGCCAGTTTCTGCTGCCAGAGTACCCGCCCCTCCGGGTCGAACAGGAACACCTCACCATCGGAACGGCCGGCCGTCACGCCCCGCACCTCCTCCACCGACGCCAGGCACGTGAAGTACGGCATACCCCGCACCGGCCTGGCCGCGGCTTCGTCCGTCAGAGACGGGGTAGAGCCTCGCAGGTAGAGCTCAGACAAGTAGATTGCCGTGCCGGGTCGTGGCGTTAGCCTCACGCGGACTTGGCGCGCCTTCCCTCCCGTGAGGGGCACCACATACGTCTCGGGCCTCTGAGGACTGC
>JAKORR010000745.1 GCA_029777735.1 Armatimonadota bacterium
CTACCAGAGGGTGTATGAGGAGGCGCTGGCGGGCAGTTACCGACTGGCTGGGGAGTGGAGCCTGAGGAGTTTCTACACAAGGCTGGTGCTCCAGAAGGGCCTGCAGAGAATCGGGCAGGAGCTTGGCGGTCTGTGGGCACGAGTTAGGCCTAGCAGTAATGGACTAGGGCGACTGGACAAAGAACCAGAGGTCTAAGCGGCGACCGAGTCGGGCAGCGCATTGTAGGTGGCTGGTCGGCGGAGAAGGGTAAAGCCTAATGTGTGGTATCTGTGGGTTCGTAGGACCACGAAACGAGCAGTTGCTGCTACGCATGAGGGATTTACTGAAGCACCGGGGTCCCGACGAAGCCGGAGAGTACCAGGATGATCTGTGCTCGCTGGGACATCGGCGGCTGGCGATCATCGATCTCGAGACTGGGCAACAGCCAATGAGCAACGAGAGGGGGAACGTGTGGATTGTTCTCAACGGCGAGATTTTCAACCACGAGGACCTGCGCAGGGAACTGCAGGCGGCTGGGCACCAGTTTCGCAGCCAACGCAGCGACACCGAAACGGTCCTCCACGCGTATGAAGAGTGGGAGCAGGACTGCGCGCAGCGGCTGCGGGGACAGTTCGGGTTTGCCGTGTGGGATGCTTCCAAGCAGCGGTTGATGTTGGCGCGGGATCACTTTGGAATCGTGCCTTTGTACTACGCACAGGTTGGGGAAAGGCTGTATTTCGCGTCGGAGGTCAAATCGCTGCTGGCCTGCCCCGATATTAGGAGAGAGATAGACCACGAAGCGTTGGATATGTACCTGACCTTTCGGTACATCCCTGGGCCTCACACGGCACTGGCGGCGATCAAGAACGTGAGCCCCAGCGAGTGGCTGGTGTGGGAGGAAGGGAAGATACACAGGGAGAAGTACTGGCGGCTGCAGTGGGAGGGTCCACGGCAGGAGGTGGACCGCGAAGAGGCAGCAACAAGGGTGCGGACAGCCGTGGAAGAAGCGGTGCGGATACGGCTGATGAGTGATGTACCACTGGGAATTTTCCTGTCGGGCGGGCTGGATTCGACCTTTGTCACGGCGGCGGCACAGAAGGTCTCAGCAAAGCCGGTACACACCTTCTCTATCATCTTCCCAGAGGATAGGCACGACGAGAGCCGGTACAGCCGACTGGTCGCCGAGCAACTGGGCACAGTGCATCACGAGATACCGGTGGGCTCCTTCGACACGCTGGACGTGTTGGATGACCTGGCCTGGTTCCTGGATCTGCCCATGGCCGACGCAGCGGTGGCGAACATCTACCTGATGGCGAAGGCCACCAAGCCCCATGCGACGGTGGTGCTGTCGGGCGATGGGGGCGACGAGGTCTTCGGCGGGTACAAGAAGTACAGGATTTTCAGCTTGGCCCACTACTTCCGATCGCTCGGAGGCGTGCCAGGGCTGGAGAGATTGGTGCCGCCGGGCCGGATTCGCAGAGCGGTGCACTTTTGGGACAGGATACACGACCCGGCGCAAGCCTATGTATCGCTGTACTCGTGCTTCACGCCGGAGCAGAAACGGCGACTGTACAGCGGGCCGATGGCGGAGGTCTGGGACGATAACCGGCGCAGCACCGCCGTCTGCGAGCCCTTTCTGAACGCAGAAGGGACGCCCTTCTTCCACCGCATACAGGCCTTCGATTTGCATTCCGTGGTGCCGGACGACTTCCTGCTGAAGGCAGACCGGGGCTGTATGGCCTTCGCTGTGGAGGGACGGGTGCCCTATCTGGATCACCTACTGGTGCAGCAAGTGTTCCAGTTGCCGCCTCACCTGAAGATACGGTGGGGACAGACGAAGGTGATTCTGCGCGCTGCCCAGGAGGGCCTAGTGCCGGATGTGATTCGTCGACGAAGGAAGAGAGGCTTCGGTACAGCGCTGTGGAGCTGGCTGGAAAACAGCTCGCCGGAGGAGCGATACCGCATAGTGGGCTTGGAGGCGCTGGAAGAGATGAGGCTATGGAACATGGACGAGGTGAGGCGTCTTCTAGCAACGCGCCGAGTGGGTTGGTATGCGCGGTGGCAGGCCGCGATTTTTCTCTTTCTTAGCCTGTGGTGGCGACATGTTCTGAAGGCGGTCTGACAGCGGCACGACCGAAAGGGCAATGGAGTACGAGGCAGTACCTCATAGGGCCCCGTGGCGTGTCATGGAGGCCGGGCGTCGCTATCGCCACTGCAAAGAAGCCCATGGTTCGTTCATCTCTCCCCGCAGAACCTTAGGACTTGCTGCAGGATGAAAGCCCAGGTCCCTGATTTCATCGACCACACAGTGACGCGCGATCTACCTGGGGGGCTTGGCTGCAGAAGGCTCCTGTGTTGGTTCCCATGCCTACCTCCCCACCAGTGATAGCTTGGCTGCTAACTAGTCACCCGCGACAACGAGAATACTGCCGAGTTGCAAGAAGGTGCGGATCAGGTCGCTGCGCGTGAACCGGTCGGCTTCGCCAGGCACATAGATCATATCGCCGTTGCGAACCTCGATATTCGCCTCAGGCGCTTGACCCTGCAGTATCCTGGTAAGGTCGCACTCGACTACCTCTACCTGGTCGCGGTTGGCACCGGCACGGAGGAGGGTCGTGTGCTGGGGCTTGGCCTGGCCCTTGATGTCGCCGCCCGCGCGGGCGACAACATCGGATACTCTGTCGCCCGGCTCGAAATCGATAACCCCGGGACTCTGGACGAAGCCAAGCACAGATACAAAACGGTGGGTCTTGGGGACGCGGATGGTCTCGCCTCCATAGAGACGCCCGTCCTCGGGGTTTTCGAACTTGAGCGTAAGTTGGCCGCCGACGTCAGCCAGGACCACGGTTCGGGTTGTGCCGTCGCGCTGAACAATCTCGACCTTCGAGAGGTCGGCTTGCTTTGTCTGGCCACCAGCCGCTGCCAAGGCGTCGAGGACGGTCATCTCTGGGAGAAGCTCGATGGTGCCAGGCTTGTTCACTTCGCCGAGAACCACCACGTCGTTACGGGCAGGTAGAAAGACCACCACGTCACCATCGCGGGGCTGAGGAAGCTTGGAGGCATCGATCGTGCCATCAATGGCGCCGCCAATGCTGAGCTCAATCTGCTCGCCGTTGGGGCGTAGGAGCAACGCTCGCTCGCGATCGGCTCTGGGTGTCAGACCCTTGGCTTGGGCGAGCAGGCTGAGGATGTTATCCATGGGGCGCAGGGTGAAATGGCCCGGCTGTTCGACCTCGCCTACAACAGAAACCCAGGCCTTGATCTCGGGGACAATAAGCGTGTCGCCGGCCACGAGCTTGATGCCCGGGTCAGAGGGCACGTCGAGTTCAGGCCTCTTGGTCTCCAGGGGCACTCTTTGGGGCTCTTGGCCGATCCTGACCACGGTAACAAAACTATCGTCAGCCCCGTAGGAATAGCCGCCGGCCATACCTACGGCGCCGGGCACGGATAGAGAGTCGACCTTCGCGGCATCAAGGTCAACAGGCCCAGGTTTGTTGACCGCACCCCAGACGTAGACATAGCGTGGTTGGCTGCGGACGACGTTAACAGTCACAGCGGGCTGGCGCAGCTCGCGCTTGAGGGCATCTGTGATGAGTTGAGTCAGCTCGTCGAGAGTCTTGTCGGTGACCTTCAGGGCGCCGGCCAGTGGGTAGTAGATAACACCATCGAGAGGCACGGTGACCGAGGAAAGGCTGTACTCAGGGTGCTTCTGCACCGTGATGGCGAGAGTGTCGCCGATACGCACTCTGTAAGTGCCTGGGAACAGTGGTGTTGTAGAGTCCTGGGCCAAAACCCACCCCGTGGTCAGGAGTAGGCCCAACAGGAAAACTGAGCGGGCGCTTGGACTGGTCATGCTATTGGCCCTCCTCTACGGGTTGCGCCGGCGAAGCTCCAGGTCGGGGATGTGGGACGCGACCATCAAGATACCTTGCATTTATCCGCAGGCCAAATGGATCTCTTGGCTAGAGAAACCGCGGGTTGAGCCCAAGGGAAAGATAAGATTTAAGTAGCGTTGCTCATGTCCGAACCGCTATTGGCTAAGCGATTACGTGTGTCACATCTCCCCGCTGAGTCAACCGGCCGCATTTATTCTACTCATCTGGGTAAGCCATCGCAACTGCGGGAGAGTGTACAGTTCTCGCGGGATAGACTTGACCAGAGGGCTTGGGCGGCCAGTGGCCGTAGCTGCCGCACAGGAACTCCATGTTCAGATAGCGCGTCCCTTCGATCCACTCCTCGTGGATCTCCACCACCAGCGTCTGTACCAACCGCAGGCAGCTGGCCGACTTGGCAAAGATACTCACTGCGTGGAGGCGCCACTTGATCTCCTAGTTCAGCTGCTTCAGCATATTGGTGGACTTGGGGTGCTTAGGGTGCTGGCGCGGTAGGCAGTAGAAAACGAAAGTCTCCTCGATGTTCGCCTCTACCCAATCGCACAGCTTTGGGGACTTGCCTTACCACGGCCAGCCAAGCCACCAAGCCCCGCCGCGTTTCCTCCAAGTCATGGCGGTCCTACAGCCAGCGCAGCTCCGTCAGGCAGTCATCACCGGCTTTGCGCGGCAGAAAAGGCCGGCGGCGTTGTCTAGGAAGTGCACGTAGCGGCGCCGCCAGACCGCCTCCAAGTTATAGTCTTCCACCTGCCCCCGTTTTCTAGACCAGTGAGAGTGAGAGGGTTACAGCCTCCCTGCTGCTGTGTGGGCAGAGGGAGGGCGTAGCCCGACCGGAGCCCACACAGCGTCCGCTCTTCTCTTCCCCCTGCCTGGACCGCTCCGCGAACTCCGCCGGCGTCAGATAACCCAGCGAGCTGTGCGGCCGCTCGGTATTGTACTCCTCCCTCCACGCCTCGATCACC
>JAKORR010000746.1 GCA_029777735.1 Armatimonadota bacterium
CCCGAGGCAGGCCCAGAAGCACTGTTGGCACCTGGACATCGTCCATCAAGCCTTTGAGCCAGTCCCCCACCATGTACTGGGTGGGCGACTGACCCCGGTCCTGGATATGGTTGGCTTCGTCGAACATCAGGAGCTCGACGCTGCAGGCTCGCGCAAGGCGTGCAGCGCGGGCGGTCTTGGCGGAGGTCGTGCCCGTCGTCGGTGCCGGATCGCCCAGGCGGGCCAGCATCGCCTCGGCCACGCTGGCGATGGTTGCGGCAGGTGGAATCGGTACGACGAGCACCGGCACCACATCGCGCTCCGGCAAGGTCGCACGGGGATAGCGCTCCACCAACGCCTTGCAAAGCGTCGTCTTGCCGGTCCCAGACTCCCCGGTCACCAGCAGATGTTGGGCGACACTGGTCTGCCGGTAGAGTTGGACGAGCCTGTCGATCTCGTTGAAGGCCGACACGAATGGGGGAAACTGCAGGTACTCGCTGGTGAACACCCGCAGAGCTTCGAATTCTGGGAGGTTCATACGCGCCTCCCTCTCGAGAGTTGGAAGGAGGATAGCGGTGCGGGTGGTTCGTCGAGGGCCGCCTCTGGTGTCGGGATGGGTTTAGTGACAGGCCTGGGAGGCGTGCCGGGGTTGAGTCGGGCCTCGGGATGAGTGCTGGTTTTGCCGTGGATGTTCGCCGCCCGGCGCCGGCCGCGCTGTTTGCGTCCCTTGAGCAGTTCATCCACTGCGATAGCCAGGTCGTACTTGGCCTTGGCCAAGGCGTCGGGGTTCTCGGCGGACTGACCGTTTTCTCGCACCTGCTGTTGAATGAGCTCGTGCTGGAGGAGCGTGAGCCCCTTGGCATAGGCCTGGTTCAGGGCCGGAACGGTCACCGGATCCTGCTGCTCAGGTGCCCAAACCTGAATGCTGCCCAGATCCTCGGCGTCGAAAACGAGCCGGAGCTTTACTCCCGGTCCCCAAGTGCGCAGGATGGGATCGAGATCGGGTCCAGCGTAGCGGATCCCTTTCAGGACGATCCCATCTCGACGCAGGGTGCGCTCCTCGGCCATGCCGATCCTGCGCTGCAAGTCGTCCAGACTCCCCGGTAGTTCCGGCGTGTGACGCTTCAGGCCCTCATGCCACTTGGCCCAGGGCGTCGTACCGATGCCCCGGTGGACGGTTTGGGCATAGATATCCAACAACCACTTCTCCAGGAGGTGCTTGAACTCGGCCAGGGTTAGGAGGGCGTGCTTCTGGGAGTCGTAGTCGCCCCGGTCCTCCAGTCTGGCGAGGCTAGTGCCCGGTAGCTGGTGGCTCAGGGTGAAGTTGAACGTCTGCAGGAAGCGCTCAATGGCACCTTTGAACCATGGCTGCCGCTTTGGGCAATAAATGATGCTCATACCCAGGTCCATGGCGATGCTATCCAAGGCCGTGGAGTAGAACTCCAGACCGTTGTCAGCAACCAGTACCGCGATCAGGCCGTAGCAAGGCCATGCGTGCTCCACGGGCAAATCGGGTATGACTTCCTCGACCGGGGTCTTGGGCAGGATGGCATGGCGTAGGCCACCGACAACAGCGGCGGCGGAGGTGCCGCCAAAGCTGAGGTAGTAGCCGACGGGGAACCGGCTGTAGACGTCGATAAACAGCGTCAGGACCGGTCGGCCAAGGGGGAGGCCCGTGATCTCGTCGATCAGGAAGAGGTCGAGGGGCGTGTGATCGACCTCAACCCGCATCAGGATGCCGTCGACGACAGGCCCCGCTTTGACGACCCGATAGCGGCGATCCGCAACATGCTTCCCCTCGGCAAGCCGCGTCTGGTCATAGGCCTCCAGGCGCCCGAACAGGCGATAGACCGTTCTCACGGAGGGGAGGCGGAGTTGGTCAGCCGGGAGGCGCTTGGCGTTTTCGGCGCGGATCTTGCCCTCGAGGCGGGTAAAGATCGACTTGATGGTTGCCGATGGACTTGCCTGGAAGGCCTCCTCGGCAGCCTCCCCGAAAAGTTCGCGAATCCGCTCCGCTTGCCGCGTTCCTGCGCCACCTCGCAGGTCAAACCGGGGAATCAGGGCGCGCGCATCCTGAGCCCGCCGGTAGGCCTGGTGCCATCTGTAGAGGGTCATCGGAGATGGAGGATGCGGGTCGTTGATGCGTCTTGAGACCTCGCCAATCAGGGGAGCGAGGTGATACGGCGTCAGCGGGATCTGTCCAGCCTCCCGGATCGTGTCCAGATAGGCCATGCGCGTGCGCACCTTTGCCTGAATGTGGCCGGGAAGCTCTGCCAGCGGCCGCTGATATACCTGAGCAACAGGAACCGTGTCAGTGCCCGGAGGCATGCATAGCTGTCCCGCGCCGAAGGCAGCCAAGAGCTCCTGCCTGGAACTCAGCACAGTTTGCCCGTCGCTCAGACGCTCCAGCACGACCTGATCACCCGTCCCCAGGCGCTCGATCCGGTGAGCGGCGCCTTCCCACTCAAAAACCAAACCGGTCCGAAAGGCGAAACCACGCATGGTCGCTCTCCTGAGAAAGATGCAGCTGGGTGTCGAAGTCCACGGGGTGGTCAAGATTGCAGGTGAGTCGCCCGGCCATCAGCAACGAGAGAGGGTCCAAGCCAACTGGGGTGA
>JAKORR010000747.1 GCA_029777735.1 Armatimonadota bacterium
CAGTATGGGCACCGCCAGGGGTTCGCCCCTGCGCTGTAACGTTCACATATCCACTAGCGTCCACAGGACATGCTCCTTCACGGCAGCACCACCACCTGACCTATCTGCAATCGCCCTGGGTCCAGATCCGGGTTAGCCTTGCGGATCGCCTCAACCATCATCCCGGTGT
Source organism: Armatimonadota bacterium (assembly GCA_029777735.1). Taxonomy (GTDB): domain Bacteria; phylum Armatimonadota; class Zipacnadia; order Zipacnadales; family FEN-943; genus JAKORR01. The sequence goes on from JAKORR010000747.1 coordinate 170, forward strand.
GCTTGTCCGGGTAGTACTCACGGGCGATGTGCCACAAAGTAGGCAGCTCACGAGACACGCATACGGACACGTCTTTGGGCCCCTCCGAGGCCACCACAACTGGTCTCTCCAAGGCGGTCTTGACGTCTTCCACCCACCCCCTGACGCCCCAGCCGGCCAGGAGGGCGAGGAGAAGCGCGGTGTAGACGATTGCGTTGTCGACCCAGGTCCAGCCACGAAGCCTAGCCACTTAGTCCACCCCCTCAACCTTTGTACATACGGAAGGCCTCGTACAAGCAGAAGAATGCCAGGACTACCCCTATCGCGGGCAGAACCAATCGGCAAATACGGCCAAGACCATCCACAACAACACTCGCTTGGCCGCTCCACGCGAGAATCTGCACGATCCCTTGCCAACAAAACGCCCACATTCCCACCAAGGCCAAGATGACAAAGGGGGCTATTGCCGCAATCAATAGTAGGTCAACCCAGTCCCAATTACGCATGGTTGCATTCCTCCCAGCCTGGGCCAGGGGCCGAGCCTAGCTCAGCCCCGCCATTAAGTGCAGCTTACCTGTCGTCATGCCCGCGACGGCCTTGAGAGCCGAGAACTCATTGTAGAGCCTGTCCAGCTCAAACTGCGCGGCAGAGAGTGTGGACTCGGCATCCCGAAGCCTTTGCAGCGCATCCTGATACTGCTTGTCTCCCGCTTGCCGCTGGGCAAGCTCGGCCCGGCGGGCAGTCTCGTTGGAGTACAAGGGCTTCCCCGTTCGAGGATCGGTTGCCGACTGGATCTCGGCCATGAGCAGACTTTCCGCCAGCTGAAGCTCGCCTTTGGCTTCCTCGACGGCCTGCTTGGCCAGCTGCACGGTCTCCTGCTGGGCCTGTATTTGCGCAGGTATATCCAAGAGCCGTTCAGCAATGCGATCCG
>JAKORR010000748.1 GCA_029777735.1 Armatimonadota bacterium
CTCATTGACTCCTGAAATGCCCGTTATGCCGGGAAACACGTCCCGGCATGTCGAATCTCCTGGGCCAGCTTCGGCTGCATTGCCCCGCCAGGAGCCCAAATCTGGCCCAGGACGGCCGCAGAGGCCGAAAGGGACCAATGCGTCCTGGACGGCTCGGAAAGGCGCTCAGCGGCCCGCAGAGCTGGGTTGGCTCCATGAATGAGGTCGTGCAGAGACTGCGTCAGCGCTACCCGGACGCCCTGGGGATGCTCAGCGCCTTACGAACTTTGCTGCTGGATCAAGGCGAGCAGTGGGCGCCCGAATGCTGGCAGCCGTGACTGTTGCCCCGACCCCATACCGGAAGTTGCCCGCGTTGGAGCGCACCCCACACCCGTTCCCGTACCAGGGGTCGAAGAGAGCGCTAGCCCATGCGATTGTCCCGCTCATCCCTTCAGGGACCAGGACTCTGGTCGAGCCGTTCGCTGGGTCCGGTGCCGTCAGCATCGCCGCCCGAGTCGCGCGGCGGAATCAGAGCACAACGCTTGTTGATGTGAATGAGCCCTTGATGGGCCTGTGGTCTGTGGTGCTGGAACGCCCGTCGTGGCTGGCGGCACAGTACGAGCGCATGTGGCAGGAGCAACTGGACGACCCGCGTGCGTACTACGACGCTGTGCGAGCGGAGTTTAATGAGACGCAGGAGCCGAACCTCCTTCTCTACCTACTGAACCGGTGCGTGAAGGCTGCTGTGCGGTACGGCAAGGACGGGCGGTTCAACCAGTCGGCTGACCACCGTCGTCTCGGCGCGAAGCCTGGGGTCGTGAGAGACCGGTTGATTCAAGTCTCCGGTGTCATGTCTGGCTCGCAGGCGGCAGCGGGTGACTACGCGGAGTACCTGCTCGGCGCGGGACCGCAAGATGTGGTGTACATGGACCCGCCGTACCAGGGAGTGACGAACGTCCGGGATCACCGGTACATGCGCGGGCTCATGCGGGAGGACTTCGAAGATGTCTTGCAGGAGGCGGTAGCGCGCGGCGTGTCCTTCATCATCTCGTATGACGTGGTGACCGACGATGCCAAGTACGGCGAGCCTCTGGAGGCGGGTCTTGGTCTGACCCACCTACACATCACCGCTGGCCGCTCGTCGCAGGCGACCCTTCTGGGCAAGGAAGATGTGACCGTCGAGTCCCTGTACCTGTCGCCAGCACTCATGGACCGTCTCGGTGGCCGTGTCGAGGGGTTGCTCAGCGCCTGACC
>JAKORR010000749.1 GCA_029777735.1 Armatimonadota bacterium
AGCAAGTGAATTATAAGCCTCGTGTCAGAGGCGAGTCAACCTGGCGGTTCGACTGGGAGTATACAGTTCCCGCAGGATAGGGTTAGAGAGGGAAAGAGCAAAGGCGCGGGGAATCTCCTGGGGTAGAGAGAGGAAAAGGGAGGTCCCGCGCCATGTCAGTAGACGCAGCAAGCATAGCAGCACAGGCTAAGAGGGTCAAGGATCGGCTTGGGCGTGGAAGTATACACTTCCCGCAGGATAGACTTGGCCAGATGGCCGGGGCGGCCGGTAGCCGTCGCTGTCGCGCAGGAACGAGCGCGCAGGTGGTGGGTTCCCTGTGGAAAGGGGCCAAGATTCTGCTCCGGAACCTAGCTGGGCGTCGGCTGCTCTGTGAGTCCTTCCCTGAGCCCTCGGAGCCCTCACGACGGTTTCCTGGCGGCGAAAGATTCATCCTGAGTGAACCGAACATCCCCGCCTGCTGTGCTCTGCCCGCGTTGGTCCGAGTGGAGGGCGCCGTCGCCGGCGTCTATACGCTGGTGACGACCAGCGCGCTCTCCAGGGGAAGCATGAGGAGGCCGTGGGCTATACCTGTGCCTTGGGCAGGAGGAGGTGTTGTCTCCTCGCCGAACACCCGTCTTCCATGCGAAGCCCTGCCACGAGAGGTGTGACGATGGCAAGAGGTCTGACAGAGATGTGCTCCGCATCTCTGCTTGTCTCAGCCCTGTTGGCCGTATTGGCCGTCGCTGACGGGGCGGTGGCTCAGCCTTCGGCCTCACCTCCCTCTGGCCCAAGCGCAGGCTCGCACCCCGCGGTAAGACATCCCTGGCTCGTGCCCGCGCTGGCGAGCGTTCGTGGTCCCTGTGGCGTGACCCTGCGCCCCGGGATCACCCTGGGGCAACATCCTCTTCAGGCTCTCGAGCTCTACCTGCCCGACACTCCCAACGGCGCTGCAGTTCTCGTCATACACGGCGGCGGCTGGCGTGGTGGCGACAAGAGCGGCGTGGGAGAACTCTCGGGCCTGCTGGCGTCTCAAGGCTTCCTGGCCGCGGCCGTCAACTACCGTCTCGCCCCTAAGCACAAATGGCCGGCTCAGCTTACCGACTGCCGGCTAGCTGTGAACTGGCTAAAGCGCGAGGGATCGGCCTTCGGTCTCAAGGCTGGGCGTATTGGGGCTCTGGGCACGTCGGCCGGAGGGCACCTTGCCGCGATGCTGGCGCTGGTCGATGGGGAACCGAGGGCGGGGGCCAGGGTAGCCGCCGCCTGCACCTACTTTGGTCTCTCGGACCTGGTCCTGCACAGTGTCCAGTCCACCTTCACGCGCACGGTTCTCATAGACCTGCTTGGGGCACCCGTGGAGCGAGCGCAAGACAGATATCGCGAAGCCTCTCCCGTGACGCACGTTGACGCAGGCGACTCGCCGGTCCAGATATGCCAGGGCGGAAAGGACACCCTGGTGCCACCGGTGCAGGCCACGCTGCTGCACGAGGCACTGACGGCCAAGGAAGTGCCCACCGAGTTGGTGCTTCTGGAAGACCAGGGGCACGGCTTCCTGAGCAAGATGCGCCGCGACGCCAAGGTCGCCGACTGCTTCCTGCGGTCTGTGGCCTGGCTGCGCCGGTGGCTGGTGGATGGCGACACGCTCGAAGGGATTCAGTAGAACCGGCCGGCGGGGATCTTGGCACCTCCCCAGCCTGGCGGCGAGCGGCTCCTTCGCGAGCCCTGCCCTATCGTTGGGGATTCGACTGCCGCCGTCATGGATTCTTCTGCCGACCGGGTAGGGCTTCGGCCTGGAAGGAGGGCGGTCATCGTGATTGAACTTAGCCTGAGTATTATGCTTGTCAGCGCTGTTGCACAGCCTGAGGTCGCCGATCTTCTCTTCACCGACAGCTTCGAGGGCCAACTCTCGGGCGCCTGGAGGGCCTACGATAACTGGGGTAAGCCCGACTTCGGCCTTGTGGATACGAGTCCCCTTGGCAGTGGTGGAGCCCTTCGCATCGGCTTCGACGACACGTCCACTGTCTCTCACTTTGATAAGGGTGCCGTTGTGAACCTACCCCAGCCGATCCCCTGGTCGCTGGCAGACTTCATGAGCGTCCGGTACTTCGTCGACAACAAGGTCAGCAACTTGCGCATCTTCTGCCATTGCGACAAGGGCGGCTGGTGGGACTACATGATGCCGGAAGTCGCCGTGGGACAACCGGGCATGGCTGTCGCGCGGCGAGAGGAGTTCCGCCTCGCCTGGACGGACGACCCTGCCAAGCCAGCCCCTGACAAGACTGGCAGCCTCCTGGCGGTCTTCGTCAGCGTCCACAACGACAAGCCGGTGAACAGTGGAGAGCGCTTCGTCCTTTACCTCGATGACGTCCAGATCGGGACTTGGCTTCTTCCGCTTAGGCAGCCGGTTCCTTGCGAAGGGCTGGAGCTTCAGTGCTGGCCCATCGCTCAGACAAACATTGCCCCCGGCCTAGGGGATCCCAACAGACTCGCTCGCTGCGTTGCTGTTCGGTGTGGTAGCTCACTGGTCTGGGCCGCTGCGGCCAAGGGCCAAGCCTGGTTCGTGGGCAGCGCTGAGCAGAGGGACTCTCTGACGCTGAACGGACGGCCCCTGGAGGCTAACTGGAGCGGCAAGGATGACGCGCAAGGATTCGTGGCAACGGTGCCTCTGTCCGAGCTAGGACAGGGCGCCCCGGTGGCCTTGGAGTTGAGGGTCGGCGAGAGTCGCTGGTCCGGCAGATTCCTCGTGACCCGGGCGTTGAGCGCGGCCGAGGCCTTGGCACTGAGCTTCCGCACAGGGGCGGCCCGGTGGGCGCCTGCGCGTGAGAGATTCACTGCAGACCAGCCCTTGCTCGTCGACGTTTTCCTGCCCGCACCCTGGGCTAAGACAGAATTCCGGGCACAGGTTGCCGATACAAGCGGCAACCCCCTGACTCTTGCCGAGACCGCGCGTCGTGCTGAGCCGGGCGGAACAGCTATCAGCTTGTCCACAGGGCACCTCGCTGCCTTAGCCGAGCCGGGTGAGTACTTGGCTGAGCTTAAGTTAAGGCTTGGCGCGGACAAGCTATCGCTTACCTGCCCGGTTCGCGTTGAAGAACTCGACCGCGCGGCCCTGCGGGTCCAGGCTACCCGGGCTAGTATTCGCGCCGCGGAGCTGGCCACCCGCGTCAGGGAAGGTAAGCTTGAAAAGTGGTGGTCCCGAGAACCACTGACCACCGTTCCGCTGATCCGCTACCGCGAGCCGGTCGACCCTGCCAAGTGGTCGCAGATCCCGGACCCGGTGACTGTTGAGGACCTGGGTGGGCAGTTTGTCGGTGGGGCGCAGTGTGGCATCGACGAGGACACGCTCAACACGTACTTTGACCACTACGACTTCGGCCGAGTCATCAAGCCCCACCTGGGGACGCTTCTCCACGACGGTTGGCGTGAAGATGTGCAGCGCGTCGCTGACCGCGACCTTATCATCACCAGCGTGTGGGGCTACGTGCCCGACATGCCCTGGAACGGCGGCTTCGGCCACGTGCAGATTCCGCGTGATCAGCACGACGAGATCCTGCGAATCCTCGGCCGTCGATTCCTGGGCTACGAGATGGGCGAGCAGGACGGGCGGTACATTGGCTCTGTGGCGCCTCGCTACAGGCCTGCTAACCGGCGCGAAGCAAAGAAGCTATTTGATTCCTGGCACCAGCGCATCATCGACAACTTCTATGGACGCATGATCGCTCTAGCTAGCCTCAACTTCCTGCACGACTACGCACGCTTGGGCCATCGCATGCTTGGCATCGAGGCTTCCCAAGGCCTGCCTAGCGACATCATGGAGTGGGCCTTTATTCGCGGCGCCTGCAAGCAGTGGGGTGCTTTGTCCTGGAACTGCATCTCTGTTTTTAATCGCTGGGGCTACAAGAGCTATACCTCCACCGGTGCAGACCACGGACCAGATAAGGGGCCGACCGTAGAGCTACTCAAGCGTCTGTGGTACGTGACCTACATGTATGGTTCGGCCATCAACATGTTCGAGAGTTCCTACTTCCTGGGCGAGAAGGACGAGGAGGGCTTTCCGCAGCTCAGTCCTATCGGCCAGTGCCATGTCGACGCCGTCCGGTGGGCCAGGGACCACAGCGATAGGGGGGTGGCCTACACACCCGTCGCCTTCATGCTCGACCGAGACAGCGGCTGGGTACCGCCACGCCACCTCTACACCGGCAAGCGGTACCTCGTGTGGGGCAACCTGCCTTACTCCCGCGCCGACTGTGCGACGGATGCCTTCTTCCGTCTCGTGTGGCCCAAGTACGAGGACTGCAGCTACTACGAGGATGAGCGCGGGTTCCTGACCGCCACACCCTACGGCGATCTGTTCGACGTGATCCTATCGGACGCGCCCGCGGAGTGTCTGAGCCGTTACCAGGCTATCGTGATGATAGGTGTCGTCGAACCCCTTGGGGAGGGTCTCGGTAAGCGGGTGGCTCAGTTCGTGGCGGGTGGTGGCGAGATCCTTTGCGATGCCTCGATCGCCGCAGGCCTCGGTCCTGAGCTGACCGGCGTCGAGGTCGGCACGGAGCGGCGCGCGGCCCAAAGGTCTGTGTCTCTCTCGACTGGCGAGGTACTGGAGGAGGAGCCCTATACCTACCTCGTTGTCCGACCGCGTGGCGCTCAGGCTCTTCTACTGAGCGAGCACGGCGATGGCCTGGTGTGGCAGCGGCGCTCAGGCCGCGGGCGCGTCGTGGTGTGCTGTGTTCCCAGCTACGTGTCGGCCGAGACGGAGGATCCGCAGGAGGGTGTGGACGTTCCACTGAGACACAAGTTGCTGAGGGGCTTCGTCGAGGTGTTGAGACCGTACCTGAAGAGCTTGGGGTTAGTGAAGGTCGTCGGGTCGCCCGTGGGCTACCTGTGCAACGTCGGCCGGGACCCCAACCGGTTGCTCGTCACGTTGTTCAACAACGCACACCAGCCCGCAACGGTTGAGGTGACAGCACAACTGGGGGAGATCACTTCGCAGAGACCGTGGCTTGGCTCAGCAACCCTGAGAGACGGCAAAGTGTGTTTGGAAATAGCGCCCTTGGACGTGGCAATTGCCGAACTACGTTTGCGGCCTCGCGGGTAGAGCCTAGAGCCTGTGGTGCCAGCGAGCAGACTGGTCGTGGCCGCCTTGGGGCGTCGGGTGCACAAGGAGGCGCGCCCTGATCCATAGACCAGGGCG
>JAKORR010000750.1 GCA_029777735.1 Armatimonadota bacterium
TGCTCCAGATCGCTCGCAATCCGCCACGACTTGACTTGACTTCAGAAGTTCTGAGTCATCTTATCAGCCACGGGCAGCCGCCAGCCCTCAAGGTACTGGTGCGCTTGACCGCCGAAGGACCTATCGAGCGCCATGACGAAGGCCTTCGCGGACAGCATCCCCTCGCCGTACCGTTTGAGCTCAGCGAACAGCGGCCGGTAGGGCTCGCGGTCCACGAGTCGGTCCTTGCTCAAACCTTGCACGTCGAGCAGCTTGAACATCAAGCCACAAACGACGTCGGCATCGAGTTTCTCTGTGTCGCAACCCTTTCGCACAAACTCGTCGAAGGCCTCTACTGTTACTTCGCGCCCACGAAGGACGTCCTCTTGCGGCAAAACCACCGCCGCCGCACTCCCGATAGCGTCTCGCGTCTCCGTCACCAGGTCGTACTGCAGCGAGGCCGCTGCAAACCGCGCTATGCCCAGCATCACGGGCTGTGCCTCAGTAATCTCCTGACCGCAAGCTGCCACAAGCTGGCTGCACGCCAGCTCTGTGAAGCCAGCTGACCAGTCGGGCGGGTCGCTGATCTTGGTTGCTGCCAGGCGAATCGGATCGCTGGTCGCGGAGCCGCCGCTGGTCGTCACGTATATCACCGGTTTTGACGCGCGCGGGCACTCGGTCCAGTCCTCCAGGATCGCCTGCGCCTGATTCCACACGTTGGGCAGGTTATAGGCCCGTAGATCCGCCGAGGATGTCCATGGGCTGTAGACCGCGACGTGGGAGAGACTCAACTGATCCATCTGCTCCGGCGGCAGGGGCAGGTCTCCGGTGATGGCAGGCATATCGGGCGCAGTGCCTAGCTCCGATAGGGCGAGTTGCACATCGTCGGCCAGACCCTCGTCGGGATGCAGTTCAGCCAGTGCCTGCCACGCCTCGCGGGCAGCAGCCTGCTGGCCCATCCGCGCGTAGCAGTTGCCTATCAACCACAACGCCGGGCCGTGCAGATCGTGCGTGGGCCTATGGGCTATCGGGTCGAGCAGCCGTACGGCGACCGGGTACAGGCCGTCCTCCATGGCCATGCACGCCTGGTAGTAGTGTGAGAAGGGTGCAAGGTCGGCCAGGGTGTAGGCGTAGGGAA
>JAKORR010000751.1 GCA_029777735.1 Armatimonadota bacterium
CGAGCTGCGGGAGCTGAGCGCGCGGAAGACGTCAGCGCTGAGCTTCGATGGTTTTGGCATCGGTGGCCTGTCGGTGGGGGAGAGTCGGGCAGAAATGCTAGCCGCCCTGGAGATAGCGGTAGAACACCTGCGGCCCGAGGCACCGCGCTGGGTAATGGGCGTTGGCACCCCGCGCGACCTGGTGGATTGCGTGCTGCGTGGGGCCGATCTCTGCGATTGTGTGCTACCGACGCGGATGGCGCGCCACGGAAGCGTGCTCACGGCTGCGGGCGTGCTTAAGATCGGCCACGCCGAGTATCGCGTGGACCCGCGCCCGATTGAGGAGGGCTGCGAGTGCCCGGCTTGCCGTCTGTACTCGCGGGCTTATCTGCATCATCTGTTCCGCCTAGAAGAAGCGGCGGCCTGGCGCCTACTATCGCTGCACAACCTGCGCTTCTACGCGCGTCTGATGGCGCAGATCCCCGAGGCAGTGAGGGAGGGGAGGCTGGAAGAGCTGCGTGACGAACTACCCCTGTGGACTCGCCGCGACGAGGAGATGGATCCCGCCGGGGCTTGACCCGCTGACCCATGGGAAGAATCCACGACGCGGTCGCAACCGCACGTGCGGACGTCTGTAGAGGTGCACCGGATCCACTCACGCTACGGTTTCCACTAAACCGTCTGGGCTCCCGAGGCGCGAAGGAGCCCAGGCGGCTGGACCGAACATCTCTGTGCTCGACCATCTGCCGCATCGGCGTGACGCCCTTGTTCGGCCAGGCCGCCAACGTGAGCCCAACAGAGGGAGGCAGAAGATGCCGACCGTCATGCTGGCAATCACCACAGCCGACTATGTGCCGGTTCCTCAGTCTTGTCCCAGCGAGCTGAACGTCGGCTGCTTCTACTTCCCGGGGCACTTCAGTCCCGCACGCTGGATGCCCTTCCGCAAGGCAGGCTACCCTGTTCCGCTTCTAGGCTTCTACCGGGACGGTGAGCCGGAAGTCGCTGACTGGCACATCAAGTGAGCGGTGGAGCATGGCATCGACTTCTTCGCCTTCGACTATTACTGCAGCTACAGGGACGGCCCTTCACGCGAGCACAACAAGGCGTTTGATGAGGGTTTCCTGCGCGCCCGCTACCGCGATAGGATGCAGCCTGGTGTGGTGCAACGAAAGCTGTGAGGAACGCTACACGAAGAGGATCTGATCCGGTTGGCGCGAATCCTCGCGGAGCGCTACTTTAGCCAGCCCAATTACCTGCACGTGGACGGGGAGAACGTGCTGATCTTTTTGGTGCCCAACCACGCATTAGGGCGTTGGGGCACGGCTCACGGTCGCCGAAGTGCCCACAGGCGCTCAGCCTCTGGCACTGAGGCCTTGCCAGGTTAGACCCTCGGTGTTCAACGATGCCCTGGGGGAACTCTCCAGGGACGGAGCAAGGAGACTGGACCAATGGCTCAGCCATGCTGCTGCAAGAAGATTGAGATGCCAGCCAAAGGCATCTGCGCCCATCGCGGCGACCTGGAACACGCGCCGGAGAGCACTATCCCTGCCTTTCTCATGGCAGCTGACAAGGGCGCCCACATGATCGAGTTCGACGTGTGGATGACCGTGGACGGTGGGCTCATCGTCATGCACGATCACACTGTGGACCGCACCACCGACGGCACAGGTGTCATTGTGGACATGACCCTCGACCAGATCAAAGCCGTCGACGCGGGGGTGAAGTTCGGCCCGGAGTTCGCTGGTACGCGCGTGCCGACCTTCGAGGAGACCCTTGCAGCACCCCTTCCGCCGAACGTGTGGCTCAACGTACACACGCGCGACCACGGCGAACGCGACACGGAGTACTTGGAAAAGCTACTCTCGGCCATCCGGGAGACGGGTAGGGCACACCAGATATGCCTGGCCTGCTTCGCGCCCCAGGCCGAAGTCGCTCGACGCTGGTTCCCCGACATCAGCATCTGCAACATGACTGAGCAGAGCCATGCCGGGTCGTCGCGCTATGTGCAGCTCACGATCGACCTGGGCGCCCAGTTTCTGCAGTTCTTTGGCGAGCACGAAGCTATGCCTCAGGCCATGGCCCTGCTGCACAAGCACGGCGTCAAGGTCAACTACTTCAAGGCTGACGAGCCCGACGACATCCGTCGGATGTTGGGCATGGGTGTGGACTTTGTCCTCACGGACAAATTAGACAACGGCTTGATGGTATGGAACAGCGGCGAGTGGTAGGAGATTGGTGATTCCGGACAACCGAACACTTTGGGCCAAAACCCGACGTGCCCGTATCCCGCGCTTTCTGGTGGCGATGAGAAAACTTAGCGCCTCCGTAGTCTCTCCCCTGCAGGTCCAGCGATCAGCTCAACTGAAGACCGTGCCAGCGGCCGCTACTGTGATTCCTGTCTCGCTTACGACAAAGCGGCGCTCGTCCTTCTCCCGGTCAAGACCGATCTCGCAGCCCTCGGGGACAAAGAGGTCTTCATCGATGATAGCGCGGCGCAAGTGTGCGCCCTTGCCAACCACGACACGGTCCAACAGTATCGACTCGACTACCTCGGCACCTTCCTCGATTCTTACGCTGGGCGACAAAATCGAGCGCACCACGTGGGCCCCGGACACTACACCGCCTTCGCAGAGAAGACAGTCGGAGAGCTGCATTCCCTGCCCCTCCACCACCTTGGCAGGGGGACAGTGCGACCGCGCGGTGAAAAGCGGCCAGTCCTGGTCGTAGAGATTGACCTGAGGCACCGGCGCCACTAGGTCCATGTGACTCTCCCAGTAGCTCTCCAGAGTCCCGATATCGCGCCAGTAGCCGGGACCGCCGGTCCGGGGATCAGTGAACTCATAGGTATAGACAGCCCGTCCATCCGTGACCATGGTGGGAATGACATCCTTACCGAAGTCGTGCGAGCTGGACGACTTGGCGTCTTGGATCACACATTCTACCAGAGTTGGCGTGCTCCACACGTAGACGCCCATGTTGCTGAGAGACTCATCGGGTCTTCCTGGCAGAGGCTTGGGGTCTATCGGCTTCTCGGTGAACTCCAAGACGCGCCCCTCGCTGCCCACCTCCATGACCCCCAGAAGCCTTGCATGGTCGCGTGGCACCGCCAGCGAGGCAATCGTTAGCTCCGCGCCCACGCTGAGATGATGAGCTATGAGACTGCGGTAGTCCATCTTATAGGCGTGGTCGCCCGAGAGGAGTACAACCAGTTCGGGCCTGTCCTCCTGGAGTGTTCGCAGATTCTGATAGATCGCGTCGGCCGTGCCCGCGTACCAGCGGTCGCTTGCCATGCGCTGAGGCGGCAGCGTCTCAATGTACTCACCTAGATCGTCCGACAGCAGCGGTACCCATCCACGGCGCAGGTGGCGGATAAGCGAGCTCGCAGCGAACTGGGCAAGGACGTAGATGCGCCGGAGGCCGGAGTTGATGCAGTTCGACAACGTGAAGTCGATCATCCGGTAGGCGCCGCCAAAGCGCAGCGCAGGCTTGGCCCGACGCACCGTAAGCGGGTACAAGCGTTGTCCTTCGCCGCCGGCAAGTACCATGGCAACAACGCGACGAGGTATACAGACGCCTTCGCCGCGAGCCGCGTCACTGCTCACTGCTCGTAGTCCCCTCGTCCCTGGCCGGCAGCTGGATGGAGTGCTTTGCCAGGGCCGCCCGGATAGCTTCGTGGAGTTGCGTTGGGTCAGAGGACTTGGTCACATACCCATCCGCGGCCCATGCCATAAAGTCGTCGCGGTAGTCCGAATAGGCCGTGTTGAGGACTACAGGCAGCTCACGGTTCACGTCCAGCATGCGGGCAAGGGTCTCGACACCGTCCATCCCTGGCATCGCGATGTCCAGCAGCACGAGGTCCACCTTCTGCTCGCGGACGATCTTGAGCGCCTCTGGGCCACTAGCGGCCGTAAGAACCGTGTACCCGGCGTCCTCTAACTCTTCTTGGTAGTACAGTCGCTGGTTCGCGTCATCCTCGACGACGAGAATCACCGGACGCGATATCTGTTCGTTGCTCACGAAAACCCCTCCTTATGGTTTACTGCTGCGAGGAAGTCCAGAAATCTCAGAGATCACCTGTCCACCTGCATCTCCTGTGCATCCCCCACGTCAACGGTCTCTCTGCGCACACAGGCCTCAGGCGGGAACCAAACAGTGAACACTGTGCCCCGCGAGGGCTTGCTCTTCACCGTTAGCTGGGCATCGTGCTGGCGCACTATGGCCCGGCTGAGCGCCAGTCCCAGCCCCGTTCCTGTCGGCTTGCTTGTCACGAACGCGTCGAAGATGCTCGACAGGCGGTCCTCTGGGATACCCTCGCCTGTGTCTTGGACCTCGATAGCGACGCCTTCGTCCTGGCGACGCACTCGCAGCGTGAGGGTCCCTCCTTCGGGCATAGCCTCGATCCCGTTGCGCATCAGATTGTTCACCACTTGCCGAAACCGGCCTGCGTCAAGCAACACCAGCGGTACGTCTGGCTCCACTTCGATCTTCACGTTGATGTTCTCTGCCAAGGGGCTGTTAGCCATCATTTCGCCCAGTTCCTCGACCAAAGCTCCGACATCGGTCGGTTTGCGCACCAGGGCCCGCGGCCGGCTCATCTCGAGTAAGTCGTTCAGAATGCCCTCCAACCGTTGGACCTCATCCAAGATGATCTGTGCGTTTCGCTCGACGCGGTCGCGGTCCCCGGCCCACCGGACAAGGTGACGGGCGAAGCCCCCTATAGTGGACAGAGGATTGCGTATTTCGTGGGCTACGATGGCCGCCACTTCGCCGATAGCTGCCAATTGCTTCGATCGGACCAGTTCCTGCTGGGCCTTGGCCAGTTGCTCGTAAGCCTCGCGTAGCTCCTCTGCTCTTTGGTGCTCTTGCTCCCTGGCCCGTGCATTGTCCAGAGCCAAAGCCGCGTAGTTGGCCAGACTCGTCAGGAGGCTTACGTCATCCTCGCCTATAGGCTCGTTTGTGACGAAATTATCTGCAATAGCCACGCCAATGACCTTGTCCTTCACAACTAGCGGCGCCGCCACGAACTCCTCAACACCCAAGGCCTCATATAGCTCCCTGGGGACCCTAGGGTCCTCCGACGCGCGCGTGACATGCACCGCACTGCCCTGGGAAACCGCTAACATCGGGAGGCGATCGACCTCTCGCATGGGGAAGACCATACGCTTGACTATCTCCGCCAACGGGCTATTCATGTCCGGCGGAGACGCGTCATAGGCCTGCATGAAATCCTCTATTGACTGGTATCGGTTGGCTACTTGGGCCCAGATACAGTAGGCCTCCTCACGGCTCTCAGGTCCTACCGCCATCTGACCCCGGAGCACGCCTTCCTCCTCGTCGGCCAGTAGAAGAAAAGCTCTATTGAAGCCAAGTCCACACGTGCCACCAGCCGTCATCCCCGTCAGGATTGCGTAGAGCAGACGCCGCAGGTCGCTGGACTCAAGCATTGCCCGCATGATCTGCTGGAGCAGAGTGCGCTCATAGAGTTGCCGCTGCCGGAGCGTCACGTCCTCTATGGTCAACAACACGAACCGCTCGCCCCGCGGACCACGGCACGGGTCAAGCCGGATGTCCACTAGGCGCTCGGGATGGTCTGGCGTTGCCATGCGGAAACCCGACCAGCTGACGGATTCGCCCGACGCCAAAGTGTTGGCGATTGCGGCCTCCAGCCCGGCGGCTTCCATCAACTGGGGTGGGAACACGTCCGATAGCTTCTGGCCAATCACGTCCCCTATCTTGGAGCTCCGCTGGCGGTAGTAGGCCAGGTTAGCGTGTATGATGTTCATATCCTGGTCCAGTACGATCAGCCGCGTAGGCAGGGCGTCCAGGATGCTGGCAAGAAAGTCACGCTGCTCGTCGATCTCCCGCATCTGCTCCTCAACTTGGCTACGGAGAGTCGCGGCTAGATCGGCAAGGCGCTCGGTGAGTCTCACCTGATCGGTTATGTCGTCAATGGCCAGGTGTACCATTGGACGGCCAGCGTGGGAGAACTTGCCCGCCGTTACGCGGACCGCGAACCTCTCGCCGCTACGGCTCGTCAGAGGGCACTCCAGACGCAGAGACTCGTCCTGTTCGGACAGGGTCAGAATCTCCGCCCAGCGAACAGCCACGAGATCGGGCAGCAGGTCCCTGACGTACAACCACCGCAACTGTGTCTGTGTGTAGCCGGAAAGCTTCTCGGCGGCCTGGTTCGCTCTCAGCACGCGGCCTGTGGTTGCGTCGACAAGCAGGATGGCTTCGCCGACACTTTGGTAGAGGCGCTCGAGAAGAGCGCCAGCTAGGTGCGCCTGATCGCTTACCATCACATCTACGGCCCTGTGCAGCCGCTCGCTGGCTTGCTCGACGCGGCCGGCCGCCAAGGCCAGGTCTTGGGGAGCATCGCAGCCCAATTCCACGAGAAGGCGTCTCACTGCCCGTGAGGCGCCCACTGCCAACTCCTGCGCGCCGGCCAGGCCCAAACCCGAGGAAAGGAGCCACCTGCTGATGTGCTCCACGATCTCGTCCGTGGGCTCGCCTCGGAAGGTCGCGACCAATAGATTAACTGTGTGGGACCTGTGGCTCATCGCACAGCAGGCACGCACCCAGCTAGCCAGCGCACGGAACTTGGTGCTGTCCAGCTCCTCGCACAACAGCTCCGCCAGCCGGCGCCTGTTGTGCTCCAGCAGTTCCGCAAGCTGCGCTTCACGCTGCTCAGCACTCTCGCAGCACAACAGCGATCACCGTCAGCTCTGCTGCTCGGGCTGAGCTGGGACTGAGACGTCGCGAAGCTCGCCCGCAGCCCTCTCCGGCAGCACCACGTTGATGTAGAACCCTGTGCCCCACTCGAACCCGGCCATCTTCGTCAGTCGCGGGATCATCTCAACGTGCCAGTGGTAGTCGTACTCGATTGTACCCCAGTAGTCAGGCCTACCCGGGCGAGGCGCTGTATTGGGCGCTGTCTGCAACACCATGTTGTAAGGCACGTTCCAACCTGTCTTCTTGTCGCCCAGCAGCACGAAGTAGCGCCTTAACACATCCTGCAGAATGTCTACAAACCCCCACTTTTCGTACTCTTCCATTACTAGGAAGTCATATTGGTGTCGCCTAGGGTATATGTGGACTTCGTAGGGAAAGCGAGCCGCGAAGGGCACCAGTGCCACGAAGTCCTCGTTTTGTACCGCCACACGCTGATTGGTCTCAAGCTCATGCTCCACGATGTCGCAGAAAATGCATCGCTCCCGGTGGGCGTAATAATCGCGCGCTGCCCGGAGCTTGTCCTTCACCAGCTTGGGTACGATGGGGAGTGCGATGATCTGAGAGTGCGGGTGGGACAAAGAGGCGCCCGCCGCCGTACGGTAGTTGCGGAAGAGCACCACGTGACGCAGGTTATGGTCCCGGCGCAGGTGCGCTATTCTGGCCGCGTATATGTCCACAATCAACTTCATGTGCTCGCGTGGTATATTGCGCATCAAGGCGTGATGATCTGGCGTCTCAACGATGACCTCGTGGGCCCCACGTCCGCTGATCCAGTCGTAGATACCGATCCCTTGGCGCTGAAGTGGTAGGTTGATATCCAGGGCCTTGAACTTATTTGGAACTACCCGGATCTGCCAGCCAGGCCCATTCGCCTCGCCGCCCTCCGGCCGCACGGCACAGATCTCCGGCGGAGTAACATGCTCGCGCGTGGGGCAGAAGGGACAGGCACTTTCTGGGAGTACCTTTTCCTCAAGATCACCCGAGGGCCGACCCGCGCGATTGGCTATGATTACCCATACCCCCGTGATTGGATCACGACGCAACTCCGGGGGAAAATCTTCGTTTCCGTTACTCATAGTGTAAACCACCTACCTCCCTGGTTACTTCTCTGGAAGGTCCTCTTTAGGATCACTCTGCGATCCGTACGTGACTTCCTGCCAGCCGGTTCGTAAGTTCCACAGGGACCGACCATGAAACCGTACCTTGCGCGGGCCGCAAGGCCGCTCTTCCAGGACGTGAGCAAGGCCTCCCCCAGCACACCACCCTTATATCTTACCATATCTCCAAAGTCCACGCGACTCCCACCTCCTCGGCCAAGGATGCAACCAACAGGGAGCAAAAGTGCTCGCCGCGATGCTTAAAGCTTCTTGGTCGAGGAGCCCCCAAGATGAACGTGATCTTGATCATCAGCGACACCTTCCGCAGGGACCATCTGGGTTGCTACGGAAACCAATGGATTCGCACCCCGAACCTGGACGCTCTCGCCGCCCAGAGCTTTGTCTTCGATAACGCCTGGGTATCTAATTTCCCTACTCTTTCCAACAGATACGACGTCATGACTGGGAGATTCGGCTATATCGAATATGATTGGTCACCGCTGCCAGCCCATGCGACCGTGCTCCAGGAAGTGCTTGGCGCCTCCGGGTATGTGACCATGATGGTTGGCGACACACCACATACCTTCCAGCATGGTGCCAACTTCCAGCGTGGCTTTGACGCCTTCCACTGGGTACGCGGCCAGGAAAACGACAAGTTCGCGCCCCAGCCCCGAGAGGTCCAGCTTCCCTGACCCCCAGTCAAGCTGCGCAGCCCGGATGGATTGGTCGTCCAGTACCTGCGCAACGTCTCGGCCCGCCAAGGCGAGGAGGACTGCTTCCCGGCGCAGACGATGCGCCACGCGGCTCAGTGGCTTGAGAAAAACCGTGGCAAGCGCTTCTTCCTGTACGTGGACACCTTCGATCCCCACGAGCCCTGGGACCCGCCTCGGTGGTACGTGGACCTGTACGACCCTGGCTATGAGGGCGAAAAAGTGTTTTACCCCGTCTATGGACCGGCTGACTACCTGACGAAGCGCGAGCTGAAGCATGCCCGAGCCCTCTATGCAGGCGAGTACTCGTTAGTGGACACTTGGATGGGCTATCTGCTCCGACGTGTGGCGGAGTTGGGCCTGCTGGATCATACCATGATAATCTTCACCACGGACCATGGTTTCTACATCGGGGAGCACAATCTGACAGGCAAGGCGATTCTCTGGTCGGGTGGCTATCACAACTGCCCCCTGTATACGGAAGTCGCCCGGGTGCCGTTGATGATTCGCCTGCTGGGGCAGGCCCAAAAGCGTCGTCTCTCGCCCTATGCCCAGGCTCCGGATTTGGCTCCCACGATTCTCGAGTTCCTCGGGATAAATATTCCCGATACTATGCAAGGCTTGTTGCTGCTGCCCCTCATGCAGGACGAGAGCCGACGGACGCGCTCTCTGGCCATTAGCACGCCTTCATTGGCCCACAACCCCAACGGTGGACGGCACCACCACCATCATGCGGGGTCAGTGGGCGCTAGTCCCACGGCAGTCCCGGCGCGCCACTGGTGCGCCACATCACGTCCGCTGTGGATCACATCCAGCGCCCCCCAGCAGTGGTGCCGCACGACACAGTGCCGCCACCGGAGCTGTACAACCTGGCAGAGGACCCAGGCATGACGCACAATGTTATCCATTGGCACGCCGATGTGGCCCGCAAGCTGCACAGGGAGCACGTGAAGTTCCTGCAGGCTCTGGGCATGCCGGAGCAATACCTGCAGCACAGATTGGAGCTTTAGTCCTGTGCCATAAGGCAGGCGATTGCCCCGGCTATGGCTAGTCTCTAGTCCTTCACGCCTGGAGGATAGATGACAGATTCGCCGCCCATGTATGCACGCAGGACCTTGGGGACCGTCACCGTGCCGTCAGCGTTCTGGTAGTTCTCTAATACAGCCGCTAGCGTCCGGCCCGTCGCCAGCCCTGACCCATTCATGGTATGCACGAAGACCGGCTTGGCGTCGAGCTCGGGGCGGAAGCGAGTGTTAGCTCGCCGGGCCTGGAAATCCCCGTACTGGCTGCAGGAGCTTATCTCGACCCATTTGTTCATCCCTGGCATCCAGGCCTCCAGGTCGAAGGTCTGGCAGGACGAGAAGCCCAGATCGCCCGTGCATAGGGCGACCCGCCGGTAGGGTATCTCTAGGGTCTCTAGGATGGTCTCGGCGTTGCACGTTAGCTTCTCCAGTTCCTCGTCGCCTTGGCCGGGCTTGACGAACTTCATCAACTCGACCTTATGAAACTGGTGCAAGCGAATTAGGCCACGGCTCTCCTGGCCCGAGGCGCCCGCCTCAGAACGGAAGCAGGGCGTATAGGCGGTATAGCAGCGCGGCAGGTCCTCGGCCTCCAAGATCTCGTCCTGGTGCATGTTGGTCAGCGGCACTTCCGCTGTGGGGACAAGGTAGTAACCCTCGCGGGTCCTGAACATGTCCTGCTCGAATTTGGGCAACATCCCACAGTCGTACATCGACCGTTCGTTGGCCAGAAAGGGCGGGAAAACCTCGGTGTAGCCGTGCTTGCGGGTGTGGATATCGAGCATGAAATTGATGAGCGAGCGCTCGAGCCGTGCTCCCATGCCAAGATCGGCCACGAAGCGCGCACCGGCGATCTTTGCGGCGACATCCCAGTTCAAGATTCCCAACCGTGGGCCGATCTCCCAATGGGGCTGAGGCTCGAAGTCGAAGGGCCGGTGCTCCCCGCGCTCGTGGATGATGACATTGTCCCTGTCCGAGGTTCCCACCGGCACCGACGGCAGCGGGAGGTTGGGCACCTCCATCCACCTGCGCTCGAACTCCGCTTCGGCTTCCCTCTCTTCAGCCTCCACGCGATCCATTTCTTCTTTGAGTTTGGCTACCTGCTGCCGCAGCTCGTCCGCATCGCCGCCCTCGCGGAGGATCTGGCCAATCTGCTTGGACAGAGCATTGCGCTGTTCCCGCAGCGACTGAGCGCTGTCTATCAGTTCGCGACGTCTGCGCTCCAGCTCCACCAGAGCGTCGACATCGAGGTTGTAGCCACGGTTGGCCAGTGCCTCGCGGAGGAGTTCAGGGTTTTCACGGATGATTCTGCGGTCGAGCATCACGGGACCTCCGGTAACTACGCAAGACTTAAACGCCGGCATGTACCATGCACGCCGGTGCCATGACGTTATTCTGCCACGCTCTTGCTTGGCGTTCAAGGGAACCACGATAGCCTCGTACTGGCCCGACGGCCGGGCTGCTCTCACTAGGGCGGTGCAGTTGCGACGCTGGAACTCAGGCGTATAATGCAATTGGACGCCAGCGCCAAGTCCCAAAGGCGACTGGCGAATTTAGTTATTAGTTAAAGTTGGCGATCACCCGTGTTACGGTCCGACGATAGGGACCCCGACCCTGGCGACAGTCAGGAAGAAATGGAGGCCGAATCCAGCGGCGAGCAGTATGAGCTGCCGCGCAAGAACAAATTCTTTCTTTGGCTGCCCTTGCCCGCGGTGATCCTGGTAACGCTCCCGTGGGTCTATGTCCGTTTGTCGGGCCTAGAGGTGCCTGACCCGACCGCTGCGCTGCTGAGCGGCGTTGCCATTCTCGGCGCTGCCTTCATGCTTGGGTGGGCTGCCGAGGTTGTCCAGCTCGATGTGTCTCAGGGCCTTGCCATGGCCGCCGTGGCCCTCATCGCGGTGCTCCCCGAGTACGCCGTGGATATGTACTTCGCATGGACAGCGGCCCAAAATCCCGTCTATACCCACTATGCCGTGGCCAATATGACCGGCGGCAACCGTTTGCTGCTGGGGTTGGGTTGGCCGCTGCTGGTGTTCCTCTGGTGGTTGAGGACGCGCAAGCCGGTCCTCGAAGTCCACAAGGAACGCCGTGTTGAGCTCAGCTTTCTGGCTATCGCCACGATGTACGCTTTTGTACTCCCTGTGAAGCAGTGCCTCTCCTTAGTGGACACCTTTGTCTTTCTGGCCATTTTCGCATGGTACATTACGCGAACAGCGACGGGCAGACATGTCGAGCCCGAACTGGTGGGGCCTGCGGAGGCCATAGCCGACATGCCCCCTTGCTGGCGGCGGTTTTCAGCGCTGGGTCTGTTTGCCTATGCGGCCTTCGTCATTTTGCTGGCCACGAAGCCCTTCGCCGAGGCGCTGTTGGGCATGGGCAAGCATTTCGGTATCGACGAATTCCTCTTGGTGCAGTGGGTTGCGCCGCTGGCCTCGGAAGCGCCCGAGTTCGCTGTCGCTGCCCTCTTCGTGTTCCGCTGTCAGCCCGACATGGCACTGGGCACGCTTTTGTCTTCGAAGGTGAACCAGTGGACACTCCTGGTTGGCATGCTGCCTGCAACTTACTCGATAGCGTCCCTTGCCCCGGTGGCGCTGCCACTGGACGCCAGGCAGACGGAGGAAGTGCTGCTGACGGCCGCGCAATCCGTGTTGGGCTTCGTGGTTTTGACGGAGCTGAAACTGTCGTGGTTCGAGGCGCTACTACTCTTCGGTCTTTTCGCTGGTCAGTTGTTGACGC
>JAKORR010000752.1 GCA_029777735.1 Armatimonadota bacterium
GACGAGGCGTGGCGGAAAGCTTGTGGGGGGTGGGCTTCTATCCGAGCGCCGAGAGGTTACAGCCACGGGCGCGCCCACGGCAGCCGGACCAGTGATCTCCAGTCCCGGTCCTGCCAGGACCAGTCGGAAGGCACCTGCGGGCAGACCCGCGGGCACGGACAGCAACGCTTCGATGGTTCGGCCAACTGAATCGCTTCGAGGTGCGTCATCCAGTCGCAAGGGACGGGATGCGGCCACCAACCCTGCGGAGTCCCTCAGCTCGATTAGGGGCACACAGAAGGGAGAGACGGCTGGGGTGCCCTCCAGAACGACGCGGACAAGCAGTGAATCGCCAGCGCGGACCTCTACGGGAGCAGAGAGCGCCTGCACTGACAGTGTCTGAGGGGCGGCAACCCGGACAGAAAACTCGTCTAGGAAAACCGTGTACTTTGAGCCGGGCTGCAAGCCGCAAAGCATCAAGCGCCACTCCTTGATGGGCAGCCGTGGCGCCAGGCCAAGCCGGGCATTAGCCTGCGAGATAGCCGCGGGCCAGGTGACCTCGCGCCAGCTCTTCGAATCGGCGAGGTCCACAGGCGGCCACACGGCTAGGCTTCCATCGGCCAGCACAGCAGCTAGGGCTAGGCCCACCCCATGGCCATAGGGATTCTTCACCCAGACAGTAATGATGTCGGGTGGATCGGCAAGGCCGCGGGTTATGGCGACAACAGCATGCTCGGAGACGGCCGGAACCTGCCACTGAAGAGCCATTCCCGCAACCTTCGCACCCTTCTGGAGGACCAGACTCGCGCTTCCGTCGAGAGCGAAGGACAGGCCATCGCCGGCCGATAACGGCGCACGGGGGAAGACGTAGTCCAGGGCATCGAAGGGTTCCGCTACCTGCGCTAGAGCCGAGAGGGGTGCGAGGAGGAACACCACAGCCAGCCAGGGCGCGCCAGGAAAGCGCGGCCAACAGGCCGACAGGCGTTTTTCACCCTGGGCCCACGAAGCCCTTGTAGGTCGCCTGGACTCAAGCCCTCGGCTCCTAGGGAACGAGGCTATCGGGGTCCCACACATCGATGTCAGCGTCCATACCCGTGCCACCATCGCTATTATCTCGTCCATAACTGAAAAGCTGATAGGGACGGGGCGGATCGCCCGGCCCACCAATAAGGTACCAGAAGGGACGTCCCCAGCCGTCCTTCAGGTCCTCGGGCGAATTCACGTAAGGCCCGAGCCAACGCAGC
>JAKORR010000753.1 GCA_029777735.1 Armatimonadota bacterium
CGGCCAGGGCCAGGGCCAGGGCCGCGGCCAGCGGGCTGATGCGTCGAAGCTTGGTCATGCGCCGGCAAGAAACGTGGGCAGCAGCGCGGCAGCTCGGCCGCCCTGTGGCTTCGGCCTGGCGCCTTGCGCCTTCACATCGCTGGCGCGATGTGAGCCTGCGCCGCAAGCCACGCAAGGCTGCACCGCCTTCAATTGACTATTGATACGGAAATTTCCATCTAAGATTCAGGTACAGTGTACCTACGATGGGTAGACCATGCCAGCGCGAGAGCACTCGCCCCCCGAAGACCAACCGGTCCTGCGGTGCTGGCGCTGTGCGGGCCGCGCGCGCGATATCAGGACATCGAGGCCCGCTGACAGTTGGCCCGTGGATCCGGGGCGAGGAGACCCGAGCGGACCGGATTGATCGTCGCGGGCGGGGCAACGATGAGATGGCCTGAGGAACTCGGCCACTACCCCAGGTATTGGCACTCCCGGATTCGGAGAGGCTTTGGCCTCGGAACTCGGGAGGCCTATCGCCCCTGGCTTCGGGTTCGGGATGTCCCGTCCTTCGGGTCGTCAGGTACTCCTAACGGCATCAGGACTCCTCGGAACTACCACCTGCTGTCTGCCCTTGAGCGGATCGACTTCTTCCTGACGGAGCGGCGGCCAGACGTGGTGGACATCCGGGAGCAGTTCCCAATCCTCCATCTTCACGGCACTCTTGAGCTGTGCGCAGCGCTTGGCGTGCGCCACCCGAGCCAGGGGCGCTTTCCGGAGCCCTTCACCATCGACCTCATGGTCACGCGCGAGACTTCGGACGGTCTGTCCTACCAAGCGCGGAGTATCAAGACGCCCGAAGATGCCCAGGATGAAGACGTCAAGCGCAGACTAAACGTCGAGTATCAGTGGTGCCGTCAAAACGGCATCGACTGGACCTTAGTCGATACTGGCCAGTTCACGAAGGAAGTGCTGTCCACGTTAGTCTTCATGCGTGGCTGGTACCGCCACGGCTACCACCCCACTGTCGAGAGGGTGGAGGCTTTCGCCGGCGGGTTCATGCGCGTCTACCAGCGAAATGTGCCTTTGCGGGAGCTACTCCTGGAGTGTGAGTCGTACTTGCGGCTCGGCTTCAATGAGTGCCAAAACGCTTTTCGATATTGCACCTGGGCGGACTGGATTCAAGTCGACCTGTTAAGCAGCCTCGCGATGAACCTTCCGGTGGTCCTGCATGGGCGCTGACCCAACCAAGTTCTCTGCGTCCGCCGCGAGCGAGAAGCTTGCCGCCACCTGATTAGCGATGAAGTTCAGCAACCCTGATGCCGCACTCGGGCCTTCTGGGCGCGAGAACAAGGGCCGCGAGCAGCCCACCGAGGATGGCGCGAAGGTCATAGCGGCGATTGAATCGGAACTGGACTTCGGCCAGGTAGCGGTAGGCGTACTTGGCGAACTTGATCGCGTGGTAGGTGCCGGTCAGGGCCGTCTTGA
>JAKORR010000754.1 GCA_029777735.1 Armatimonadota bacterium
CCGAGCCCGGCACCCACTGGATAGCGTGCAAGCGCGGGATCTGCAGTAGGCTGTCCACGTGGTGTATCGCGCCCGGCCCGTCCAAGTGGTAGATAATGTGGTCCAGGTGTCTACTCAGCGCCACCAGACCGGGCAGCACAAATTCGTCAAACAGCGGCTTGGAGATCATACAGGAGAAGTCACACTGCAACGTCGAGGTACGCCCCGGCGACCATACGCCTAGCCAGGAAGACGTGCCCTGCTGATAAGGTGCGACCAGCTTGGTAAGGTCGTCGTAGAAAAAGATTAGTAGGTCAATCAATTGGTCGCGGACGCGCCTGAGGGTGGCGGGCCGAGCCTCCAACAAGTCAATGCAGAGACGCTCTGGCCCGCGCAGATAGGACATTACGTCGGTGGCCTCGGCCAGGTCGGCGTTGGCCACGAACCACCGTCCCTGGGCAGCCTCCAGCATCGCCTGCGTGAGACGGCGCGTGATCTGCCACCATTCATTCGCCGGGTCGAACTGTGGTTCGTAAGCCTCCCAGTCATCCACGATCGGGCTCTGCCAAATGGTTTGAGGCATCGCGTGCAGGCCCGTGCCAAGGTAGCCGGCCTGCGAGACAGGACCAAGGTTTACCCAGCTTTGTGGACAGGCCTCGCCAAACCAGGCCGTGTTGCAGACGGTCTGCTCCGTGCGCGGCACAACGTAGTCCGGGTTTGTCCAGTGCTGCCACAGGTCAGGAGCCGGCGCAAGTTCGCACCAGACGGCGCCGCTGCGGGGAGCCGTCACGTGCATGGCCGGGCGGCCTAGGTAGTCGCCTTTCCACCAGCGGGCCATACGTTCGGCGGCTTCGGGCCAGTCTTCGCGGCAACTCAGTGTACCGGTACCTGACTCGCTTGTGGGGCGCATCGCCTTTCGTCCTTGGCTGAACTTGTCCATAGTGATACAACCGGTCGGGTCGGCAGTCCGACAACGATAGTCTAAAAGGCTGCCGAGGTGCGGACAAGCGCAGACTTGTGCACACCGTGAGCGTCGAAGGTGTACGGCCGGAAAGTACGAATCGGTCAGGCATCGTGTTGGCGCCCCTTGTACGTGTTCCTCTGCGTGAGCAGGTGGCGACCCGTGAAGCGGCAGTAAGCGCTGCCAAGGCATCGGCAAGGGACCGGTGGCGGCCGAGCCTGGCATCGCCCTGGAGGCACGCCCACAAAAGTTGGTGAGAACCTTGACCGACGATCTTCTGTTCTGCCAAGGCGAGACATGTGTCTACTCCGGTGAGCACCTGGGAGCCATAAGCTTGCCATTGGGTGGGATTGGCACAGGCTCGGTCGAAATAGACGGACGGGCCGTGCGCCACCTATGGCACATCTTCAACAATATGGAGCTCGTGTGTGTACCGAATAGTTTCTTCGCAGTGCGTGTGAAGTCACGTGGTGGCAGGCCCGTGGTGCGGGCTTTGCAGACGGTGGCGACAGGCCCCCTTGCCCCTGTTAAAAGTCTTACCTTTCGGGGTGAGTACCCCTTCGGTTGGTATGACTTCGACGACCCGGACCTGCTGGCGCGCATACACCTAGAAGTGTTCAACCCGCTTGTGCCGCTGGCCGAGCGCGACTCTAGCATTCCGTGCGCCATCCACAACATCACCATGGAGAATCCTACCGACGAGCCACTGTCGGTGTCGGTACTAGCGACGCAGCAGAACGCGGCCGGGTACACGGGAGACGAGGCGATTGATGGTCGCGTCTTCCCAACCTATGGGGGAAATCGCACACGCCTGCTACGCCAGGCCGGTGCCACACTGCTACACATGACCGTCGACCGGGCACCAGAGGCCCTGGGCTATGGGGACATGGTGCTTGCAGTGCTGGATGACGGCGCGACGGGAACGGCGTCGTGGAAGGACCTGGCTACGCTGGCCGACGACTTTGCCGAGGACGGCAAGCTGTCCGGGCCCGAGATCGCAGGGCCGACGCCGGGTGGCGAGACCCTGGACGGAGCGCTGGCCGTCACGGCCGACCTAGCGCCCGGCGAGAGGCGCACTGTCACAGTCTTGCTTACCTGGCACTTCCCTAATGCCTCACATGGGCAAAGGCGGTGGGGAGGACAGGGGAATCGCTATGCGGTCTGGTGGGACAACGCGCTGGACGTGGCGCGCGAGCTGTTGGTGCGACTCGACGAACTAACGGGCCTGACGCGCCTGTACCACGACACCTTCTACGCTGGTAACTTGCCCCGCTGGCTGCTGGACCGGATCGGTTCACAAGTCGTGGTGTTGCGCAGCCTCACGTGCTTCTGGACCCGTAGCGGGTACTTCGGCGGCTGGGAGGGCTGCTGTAGAGACGCAGGTTGCTGTATGGGTAACTGCAGCCACGTGTGGCACTATGCCCAAGCTCACGCGCGACTCTTCCCCGGCCTCGCACGGACCCTGCGCCAACAGGAATTCGCGCATCAGACGAGGGCGGGACTGATACCCTTCCGTCAGGGAACCTTCGCGGCCGCCGTCGATGGACAGACTGCCACAGTGCTCAATTCCTATCGCGAACACCTTTGCAGCCCAGACGGCGAGTGGCTCAACGAGCACTGGACCGCAGTGCGGCAGGCTATGGACTACACCATCGCCACCTGGGACCCTGACGAGGACGGCGTGCTCAGTGGCCCGCAGCACAACACCCTCGACGCGGAGCTAGGAGGTAGCTCGTCTTGGCTTGGCACAATGTACTTGGCGGCGTTGGCAGCGGCCGAGCGCATGGCCGAGCTCCAAGGCGAGAAGGACACAGCGGCGCGGTACAGGCGGATCCGCGAGATGGGCGCCGCCACTCAGAACGAGACATTATGGAATGGCGAGTACTACGCCCAGATTCCTGAGGCCACGCCGCAGCGTGATTATGGCCAGGGCTGTCACATCGACCAGGTGCTCGGACAATGGTGGGCGCATCAGCTCGGTCTGGGTTGGCTCTATCCGCCGGACCGTGTGAGGACGGCACTGCGGTCGCTGTTCAAGTACAACTTCCGCGACAACTTCCGCGGCGTGGATCAGCTTCCGCGCAAGTTCGTAGACGACGACGACTCTGGACTGCAGATGATCACATGGCCTCGCGGCGGGCGTCCTGAGCCCGAGCACACGATGCTGTATGCTGATGAGGTGATGAGCGGCTTCGAGTACTCGGCAGCAGCGGCCATGGTGCAGGCGGGACTGGTGCGCGAGGGCTTCAAAGTGGTGCGGGCAGTCTACGACCGCTACGACGGACGGCTGCGGACGGGCCTGTCGGAGGCTGCCTGGGGCTACAGCGGCAACCCCTTCTGCGACGACGAGTGCGGCAAGTTCTACGCCCGGGCGATGAGCGTTTGGTCCATGCTGCTCGCTTGCCAGGGCTTCGTGTATGACGGTCCTGCGGGAGTACTCGGCTTCCGTCCCGTGTGGCGGCCCGAGGACCATCGCTCCTTCTTCACGACGGCCCGAGGTTGGGGGCTCTTCAGCCAGCGGCGCAAGGATGGTGAGCAACGCATCAGGATCGAAGTACGACACGGCGAAGTGACGCTGAATAAGTTGCTGCTCGATCTTCCCAACGGCCTGAGACCCTCTCGCGTAGACGTCAGACTCGACAGCAAGGCTCTGGACAGTTGTTTCACCGTTATCCGCCGCGACCTCGAAATCATGCTGGCAATCGAAACGACACTGACTGCCGGCCAGGTGCTTGAGGTCACATTGTCCTAGCCAGGGGCCCGCACGGGTGATGTCAGAAAGTAAACGAGACGCCGCTTTTAGGGCGTCTCGCTCACTTACGGCTTATTCAGTTGGGTTGGATGCGCACTACCAGCGACCGCCACGGCTGCCGCCGGCGCCACCGAAACGGCCAGCGCCACCACGGCCACCGCCACCGAAGCGCCCACCGCCGCCCGTACCGGATCGCCGCTCTTGCGGGCGGGCCTCATTGACGGTCAGGCTGCGACCGTCCAGCTCAGTGCCATTCAGCGCCTCGATGGCGTTCCGGGCCTCCTCGTCGTTGCTCATCTCGACGAAGCCGAAGCCCCGAGACCGCCCGGTGTCACGATCCGTGATCACCGTTGCGCTGTCGACTGCACCGAACTGCTCGAAAGCCTCTCGCAGCGCCTGCTCCGAGGTGCCATACGACAGATTACCGACATAAATCCTCATCTGACCTGCTCCTTTGCGCCTCTTTGGGCGCACGATCTAAGTTACGCAAACGCCCGAGAGGAGCAAAGCAGCAGATCTCCGTCCGGGCCTTGTAACAGCTCATAAGTATACACGCTCCGGCTGCCGTTGCCAAGTATTTTTTGCACTTTTTTCCTGACACTTTCTGATGCCGACGCCGGGGCCCGAAAACAGCCTCTCGCGGCTCCGCCTTAAGAGTGCCTAGACGGCCGCCAGACCTGCTCCTCCGGCATCCGCAGGGCTGCCAGAAGGCCTTCGGCATAGTCCGTAGAGCCCAGCCAGTTGATATCATGCGCGTCACTGCCGACCGAGAACAGCGCTCCCTTCTCCATCAATCGCTGCACAAAGTCAACGTAGTGCGCCTTGAAACGCTCGGATAAGGCGTCGTAGTAGAAGATCGCAGCGACGTTGAGTTCGATGGCGCAATGATTCCGCCGGCTTGTCTCGGCCCATGCGCTGATGTAGTCGTCAGGCAGAGTTTCGATCAACTTCTCCCACCACTCAGGCGACCGTGCCGCGACCTCCGA
This sequence comes from Armatimonadota bacterium, assembly GCA_029777735.1. Taxonomy (GTDB): domain Bacteria; phylum Armatimonadota; class Zipacnadia; order Zipacnadales; family FEN-943; genus JAKORR01. Next base: position 4,679 of record JAKORR010000754.1, read on the forward strand.
GCGGCAGAACCAGAAGGGATGCACCAGCACATCCACCAGCGGGTTCTCCAGGGTCTTCATGAAGTGCCGGTGCTGGATCTCCAGCACCTCGCGCAGGTTCTGACTATCCGTATAGGTCGAGTGGATGCCGCCGATGACGACCTCGAAACCGAGCTTCTCGTGGATTTCCTCGTTGTAGGCGAAGTCGCCGTCGCAGGACTGGAAGTTCAGCTCGACGCCGAAGTACACGTCCAAGTCGGTTGCCGTGTCCTGGATATCCCGCTTGATGTAATGGAAGGCGTCGAGCTGCCCAAGATGGTTGAGGTGATCTGTGATCGCGATTGACGTCAGACGGCACTGCTCACACTTGCGAATTACCGCCGGGACCGTCATGGTCCAGTTACCACACCGCTGGTAGAAGGTGTGGATGTGGTAGTCCATCCCTGTTCTCATGGTGTCCTGTCCTTTCGTTCTGAGCATAGATTTACCGCGGGCGTTCAAGAAGCCAAAGCATCAGTTCATCATCGCGCTAACGTCACCTTCCCGAAGCGGTAAGGCTACGACCCCTGCACCGAGCGCTCGGTGTATCACGGCCCACGAGCCCTGTAGAGTATCGCAGGGGCGCCAGATGAGTCTTCTAGAGTATAATTCTATTATCAGCGAGCATATGACCCCGATACTGTATTCGAACTCTCAAGGGGAATCTGAACTTGAAGACACTCAATCTTCGATCCGGTCAAGAGTTTCAAATGGGCAAGGGGTGCAACTGGCGCATCATCCATCCCGATATGGGAGCTCGTGACCTGACGCTCAACCATAGCATCCACGGCCCAGGTCACGAATTCCCCCAGCACACGCACGACGATACGGAGGACGTTTTCATCATCCTGGAGGGCGGCGTGTCGGTGCGCCAAGGCGATGTCTACTCGCCTATTAGCGCGGGCGAAGCCGCCTTCATCCCGGCCCGTGAGGTCCACGGGACGGTCAACACGACAGACGCGCCTGCGCGCCTCATCAGCTTTCAGTCCCCTCCCGACATGGCGTTGTACCGTGGCGAGCGGAATAAGGCTGACAGCGAGACGCCCAAACCGCCGGCGGGACACGAGAGTGGCGTCCAGATCATCACCCTCGCGCGTGGGGGACCTGTCTTTGGGCGCAAGGGGAACTGGCGCTGTGTGACGTCGCGCCAAAACGGGGCCAGGTACCTACGAGTGCATTACATCCAGGTCGGACCAGACGAGGGCTTTGAGCATGAGCCAGAGGACGGCGAGACCGCCTATGTGGTGCTTTCGGGGTTGGTGAGCGTGACCCACAATGGGGCCACCTCACGCTTGCAGGCAGAGGACGTTCTCTTCCTGCAGGCGGGCGAGCGCGTGTCGCTAAATATCGACGAACCAACCGTCTTGATCCGCACACAGGCGATGAAGTAGAGAAGAGCCAGCGCTTCGGGGCCGCCTTGGCCGGGAGCTTACAAAGGGCAACGATCCGACCTGCGAGTGGAGGCATGGGCCAGCTCCTCGCTCCCGCGGCTTCTTCTGTAGGCGCAGTTGCTGTGGTTCGTCTTGGCCGTACGTCGTCCACGGATGTCTTCCAGTATTCGCCTCACGCCGCGGGCCGTTCCAGCCGAAGGAACCCGGGCAGAATCGCGTGTGTCAGGAGTGTGGTGCTGTGGAGATGGTGTCGGCACAAGCTCCTCAGTCCAGATACCCCTACCTTCCCCGCCTTTCCATGCCCTCAACCCCTACCTCTCTCTGCGGTGGCCGAGGACGATTCGCTTGGCCCAATTGAACGGAGGCTTTGGTGTTGTGGTTGCCCCGACGATCATTTGCCTAGCAGGATTGCCTTCAGCCCCAGCATTGCAGCAAGAGCGGCAATGCTTTCCATGTGCTCGCCCTTGATAAGCGCGAGATGATGGGTGCCACCGGCTTCGCTATAGCGGCGTAGAAACTCTGGCAGGTCGAGGTCCACAGGCTCGAGCCAGAAGTGGGGTACATCTGGAAAACCCGGCTGTGGCCCACGGTCAAGCACTTGTACGCGGGCTGCCAGTAGCTCGAGGCTGTCGCGAGGCCCGGGCGCGATGTTGACGAGCGTTGCCGGACCGGGTTCGAGGGCAAAAAGAGCGATGGCAGGATTGTCCACGTCACCAAAGGCATAGGGTTTTTCGACGAGTTTGGGACGCCCGGCAGCTAGCGCGGGATTGCACTCGCCCATGTGGCTCATGAAGACCGATCCGCCCTCCCAATCTGGGCAGAACATCTCCGTGAAGGTTGTGTCGCCGAAGCCGTGGAGCAGAGCGCCGACGAGGGCTGCGGTGAGGGCATCGCCCTCGCCTGCATAGCCAATACCCCGGGCCATGGCCTTGGACGCTTCGAGGAAGGGCACTGTGGGCACCCCGGCGCGACGGTCGAAGGACTGAAAGTTGAAGGAGAAGGCTCCGGCTCGTCGCTCCTCTAACAATGCACGAAGCGCCAGCCCGACGCGGTTGCTGTCATTGAGTATGGAAGGGGAGAGACCCGTCGTGTCGAAGCGCTCAGCGTCGATGCGAGCCTCAACGGCGACATCCTTCTCGGATAGGTGGTGGCAGCGGGCGCCAAGCTCAGCAACGGGCACTCGCTCGATGGAGAGTCCCAACGCATGGTCGAGCACCTCGGGCTCGACAGCAAAGTCGCCCATGCCTGTGAACTCGTCGCCGAGAACGAGCACCTTCATGCCACGCAGCCGTCGGGAGGTACAAGCGGCCCGGGCCACGCCCACTGCCTCTTGCAGAAAGACCGGGTTGTCCACGTGCCCGACGGCGAGGAAGAAGGTCCGCTCGCAGCGCCGCAGCACGCACGCCAGGTCCTGCACGCCATGGATGCCGTGATTGTGAAACAGGTCGTCGGAGGTGGCTTGTTCGGCGAAGCATTGTGCGGGCGTAGTGTCCAGCAGCAACAGTGGCAGGCCCAGCCCTGCCAGCACGTCAGCCGACTCCAGCGATGGCGAATAGGCGAGGTGCAGAGTGGCCAACAAGTCTACATCACGTGCGAGAAGTACCCCGAGGGCGCTGCGAACCTCGGCCTCCAGCCGACAGATGGGCGCCCGCTCCACCACAAGCCCACCTGCCGACAGTCGATCGGCCACACGCTGGGCGAAGGCCTCCATGTTCGGTCGGGCCTCGGGGCGCACGCGGTCGTACAGCTCCAGGTACAGTGGAAGCAGTCCGATGCGCGGTTGGGCGGTCATGTCGCTCCCCCTTGGTACGGTCCCTGACTTGTCGCGGTCGGTGTCTACCTCTATCTTCAGCCGAGTGCGCCTGGGTAGAGGCGCTCCATGGCCTGCCGGTAGGCGGCGTAGATACCATCGTAGCGAGAAGTATCTCCCTCGTCAGGTTCGTAGTGAGCCGCCACGTGATAGAAGGTCTCCGAGGCCTGTTGGATGGACGAGAACAGCCCCGCAGCGACGCCAGCAAAGATTGCGCCTCCCAGCACTGAAGCTTCCGAGCAGGTTGGCACGTCGAGCGGCAGTCTCACTACACTGGCCATGAGCTGCATCCAGAAGGTCGACTGCGTGGCTCCGCCGAGCATCCGAAGGCTCTCGGGACGTGTAGCTGCAGCTGCGCTCAGCTCCACGGCATCGCGGGCGCAGAAGCATACCGCTTCGGTCACGGCTCGCACGAAATGAGCACGCCCGTGGCCCAGGGTCAGGCCTATGAAGGCGCCTGTTACGTCGCTGCGGAAGGTCGGCGTCGCAGTGCCACTGAAGTGAGGCAGGCACAGGAGGCCGTTAGCGCCAGGAGGCACCCTTGCGGCCTCCGCCAGCAATTCCTCGTAGGTGAAGCTCGGGGCTAGGGCATCGCGGAACCACGACAGCAGCACGCCCGAAGTTTTTGCGTAGGTCAGTAAATACCACAGACCAGCGACCGGATGACGACCTTTTAGCAGTTCTGGATACATGTCGTTATCGATACCATCGACCGTGGCGACGATGGCCATGGCCGTGCCCACAGTGCCTGAAGCTATCCCCGGTCGCACGTTCCCCACGCCCACCGCACCGTTCAACTGATCGTTGGAGCCCGCCGCCACTAGAATCCCCTGGGGCAGGCCCAGCTCCTCAGCCGCTTGGGCCGTCAGAGCGCCGATTGGTTCGCCTGGCGCCACGATGGGGCTCAGCCACTCGCGATCCACGCCGACAGTGCTCAACCCTTCGTCCCACCAGTCGCCAGTCGTTTGGTCGACTAGGGCTGTACTGGCCGCGTTGTTGATGTCCAGCCGCCGTTCGCCTGTCAGCCGCAGGCCCAGATAGTCGGGCAGGAGCGTCAGGTAGCGGGTTCTCGCCCAGATATCAGGCTCGTGTCGGCGCAACCACAGGATCTTGGAAGCCGAGTCGATAGCTGAGGGGAAGGCGTGCAACGTGCGTCGGCGATACTCGTCGAGGTCATGTGCGGTCCGAAGCTCCTCGGTCTCGCGCTCGGCTCGCGTGTCAAGCCACACAATGGCCGAGCACAATGGGCGGTAGTCAGCATCTAGCGGCACGAAGGTCTGACCCTGGCTTGACAATCCGAGGGCCAGCACCTGCGGCTGGCCCGCAGCGGCCAGAGCCTCGCGCGTGGCCGCGACGG
>JAKORR010000755.1 GCA_029777735.1 Armatimonadota bacterium
CTCGGGCCACCAGTTCCTCTGTATCGCTCAGCTCCAGTTTGTCGAAGAAGCTCAGCGCATGGGTAATGGTCATGGCGGCGACGTCGGCTATCGAGCGTCCTGCTATCTTCACAGCCAGCGCTTCGGGCCTCAGACGCGTGCCTCCACAGTCGGGGCAGGGTATGTCACCGTAGAACCGTGCTAAGGCACTGCCCTCGGTCTTGGATCCACTAGAGGCTGCCGCGTCTGCTGGGATGATGCCCGGGAAGGGGCGGGAGTACCTGAAGAGCTTGCCGTCTCGGGAGCGGTACTCAAAGGGTATCCGAGTATCCCCAGATCCGTAGAGAATGATCCGCTTGATCTCCTCGGGAAGATCCCGCCAGGGTGTGTTGATGTCAAAGCCATAATGCTGAGCCAGGCCCTCAAGCTGGTGGCGGAGGACCGAGCTCTTTGCGACGCTGTATGGGGAGAGAGCACCCGCCAGGACCGACTTGTTCGGGTCGGATATCAGTAGCTCAGGGTCAAGATCGCGTACCACGCCGAGCCCTTCGCAGGAGGGGCACATTCCCTCTGGGTTGTTGAAGGAAAACAAGCTAAGCGTTATGGGAGGAAAAAGGGCGCCGCACTCAGAGCAGGCAAACCGCGTCGAGAAGCGCAGGTCCTTGCCGTCCTGGATCTCGACGACCACCAGCCCCTGGGCTTCGCTAAGGGCGGTCTCCACAGATTCCGCAACCCGGCCCCGACTCGTGCGCCCAGCGATCAGACGATCGACCACCAGCTCCACAGTGTGGGGTGCCTTGGGATCGTCAATGCCCACTGCGTCCGCCAGATCATAGATGGTTCCATCCACGCGCACCCGAGCATAGCCCTTGCGACGGGCTGCGCGGATCACCTGACGGAAAGTCAGATCCTCCGCCTCTGGGACTGGAGCAAGAACGGTGTATCGGGTGCCCTCGGGCAGAGCCTCGAGGCGGTCAGTTATTTGCTGGACGGTGTAGGCCTCAACGGTCTTGCCGCACTGATAGCACGTGGGGCGGCCACATCGCGCAAAAAGCACCCGGAGAAAGTCGTGGATGTCTGTGAGGGTAGCGACTGTGGACCGCGGACTGCCGGCCGCCGACCGTTGATCGATGGCTATGGCAGGGGAGAGACCGTCAATGTGTTCGACTTCGGGGCGCTCAGCTCCGCCGAGAAGCTGACGGGTGTGGACGCTTAGTGACTCGACGTAACGACGCCGCCCCTCAGCGTAGATCGTGTCGAAGGCCAGGGAGGACTTCCCCGATCCGCTGACACCGCAGAAAACGATCAGCTTGCCGCGGGGCAGCTCTAGATAGGGGATATCCAAATTGTGTTGTCTGGCGCCAAATACCCTTATACGGCCGCCAGCGTCAAAGGACGTCGCGTCGCTCATAGCGTGGAACTGTTATTATCCCACCCCCATGCTCCTAAGATCAAGCAGGCCGCGCCCTGTTTCCTTCGCCGAGCCCGAGAGAGGAGAAGCAGACATCGATCTTCATCAGGTAGCTAAGCCTGTGACCACCCGAGAATCCCGCGTCAGCGGCCGTCGGCTCAAGGGGTTCCGATGGCGCCGGCAACCTCACCTAAGCCTTCGAAGTCTCATCGCCACCTAGCCTGGCCTATAGGCATTTCACACATGGCCCTCGGCTAACATCGTCCGCCGCGCTAAGCGTGCCCGGTCCAGGTAGGCGACCCACGGCTCCAGCTCGAACTCGGCGACGATGTCGTCCACCGTGACGTCGTCCATCAGGCTCGCTAGGGTAAAATGCGCCTCGGGCCGCCAGATCTCCACCTCAACTCCTTGCCCGTACTTGGCGAAGACTTCCCGGAGCCTGGGCCCGTTGTAGTCCAAGTGGAACTGACACCGGTCCATGTTGATAACGGCCGATGCCAGAGGGGGTACAATGCCGTTAGCAACCTCGTGGATTTCTTGCCCCGTCTCGGCGAGGCACCGTCCGCCGCCCATGTCGACAATGTAAGACCGAGCTGTGCACGAACTGATCATGTAAAAGCCAAAGTCGCGTGCCCAGTGCCACAGCCGGTTGCCTGCGACGAACATCGAGGAGAACACGCATAGGCGCGCGCCGTTGCGGGCTAGTGTCTGGCCCACCTCCACGAACTTCATGTCGAAGCATATCGCGGCGCCAACTCTGCCGAAGTCCAGCGCGAAGGCCGGTACCTCCTCGCCAGGCATAACACCGGCCTCCATCTCACCCACCGTTGGATGATATTTGTGATACACGCCAACCAGTTCGCCCTCGCGCCCGATGAAGGCTGATGAGTTATAGAGCTTGTCGCCTGCACGCTCGAACATGGGAAGCACGATGTGGACCCTATGCTTGGCCGCCACCTCAGAGAGCCTGTCGGTGCTTGGACCTGGGATGGACTCCGCCGCCTCCACATGTTCCTTGATCCCACCGGGCATACCCAGGGTTGTGCAGACCTCGGGGAAGGCGATGAGGTCTGGCCTAGGCCGCGCTTGGGCGGCCATCTCAGCCATCTCCGCGATGTGATCTCGCTGGCGCTCTAGGAAGCGATCGCCAGCCTCTACTGGTGAGTAGGCAACTGTGGATATCCGCACCCAACGGGCCATGAAGCGCACCTCCTGAGGAAGATAGCCTGTGATTCGTGGTCTGCCAAGGGTGTCCTCTCGGGTCCTGTAGGGAAGCAAGTCGTGCGGCCCGGAAGTAGCTGTGTATGGCCCCAGGGGTGCGGACGATTCTTAGCAGGACGTCACCACGACCTTGCATGCCCCCGTTAGCGCCTTGTTGGCTGCTACCTCAAAGGCGTCCGCAATCCTTTCTAAGGGGAAGCTGTGAGTGATCAGAGGGCGTGCTTGGAAGGCGCCAGAAGCCATCATCTGGGCCCCAAGGATGTAGTCAGAGGGCAGGCAGTTGCACGAAGTGGTCAGGCGCTTCTCTGCGGCTAGGTCACGTGCCGTGACCACCACCCCCGGGGCTAACCCGGCCATGAAGGTGACTGTTCCTCCCCGAGCCACCAGGTTCAGAGCTAAGTTCTGGCCCGACACAGTGTCCGAGGTATCGAAGACCACGTCGAAGCCCCCAGGGACCTCTCTTAGAAGCCTCGCAGCCGTGTCGGAGCTTGTGGTATCCACCGCTTGGACTGCATAGTCTGCCCCCACGCGAAGGGCTAGATCCAGCGCGTTTTGGGAGACATCGACTACAGCGCTGCTCACGCAGCCCAGGAAACGGGCCGCTTGGAGAACGCTTAGGCCAATCGGCCCGGCGCCAATGACGACTATCGAGGCTCCAGGTCGCACGCCCGCATGGTTGTTGCAGGCGTGTAGCGCTACGGCGAGTCCGTCGAGGAGTGTGGCCTCTGCCGCCGTGACGCCTTCGGGCATTTGCACAATCTGGTGTGGGAAAGCCGCCGTGCGCTCGGCGAAGCCACCGAAGCTGAGAGCCTCCGGGGTTGAATGGCTGCCGTGGCCATGGTGTACCGTCGACGCGCACAGGTTGGGGCGCCCAGTCCTGCAGTACCAGCAGACACCGCAAGTGTAGAAGGGTATCAGCGATACTAAACGCGCCCCGTCGCCGTCGGCCAACCACGCTGATATCTCATGGCCCAAGACCATTTCTTGCGGCAGCGCGCGGGGCTCGCCAAGCGTGTGTTTGGCCCAGGCGTCCTCTCCACGGAGATAACGCAGATCACTGCCGCAGATGCCGCACGCCGCTACCTCGAGGTCGAGCGCTCCCTGCGGTAGGACGAAGAGCACTTCTTCAACACTCAACCTGCCATCGCGCATCACTGCAGCTCTAATTCTTGTCACGAAGTCAAGGCCTCCCTTCCGGGGAGCTGTCGCCAGAGATGCCCAGGCAAATTATAGGCCAAGGCATGCGAGAGGAAGACGCAGCTAGCAACGCGACTGCCGAAGGCGGCAGCGTGGCTACTGCTTGGGACACTGGGGCGCGGGCGCCGATGAAGAGCCTCCGGATGGCGTCGCCGAGCGTAGGATATTTACCATCTCCGCCACGAGTCCTGGGGCGTTCTGCTGTACCAG
>JAKORR010000756.1 GCA_029777735.1 Armatimonadota bacterium
AGCCAAGCTGCAGCAGGTGGTCTTCCGTCTCGAACCCGGCGAAGCTGACTCGGAAGTTCAGCCACCAACCCCTTTGGCCCACCAGCTCGTCCACCCCGTGAATGTTGTGGTTACCCGTGTAGGCCAGCTTCACGGCCGCCCGCCCGCCAGCCCCCAGGTGCACACCCAGCGCTGTCCGCACCAGAGGGTGCCGTTTCGTCAGATAGGGTGCCTCATACCGCCCGTCCCTATGGAAGGTGCCCCTGTACCCCGGGTCAAGCAGCTCCTCCGACCTGAGCAGGAACTGCGACGGTGTGCTGAACTGGTACAGACCCGGCTCCTCCTCTGTCACCTTCGCCCCATGCACAGCCAGGCTTCCCAGCAGGAAGTTCCTCAGCAGCGACGTGCGCCTGTCCAGTGCCTCCCTGGCCTTGGCTTCGGCTATCTCCAGATGGTCCCGGAGCCGGTCGTCGAAGCCCTGCAGCAGCGACTTACCCCGGGCCCTTCTGTCCTCGATGACCTCCTCCAGCTCCAACTGCAGCTGGTCAAAGGCGGTGTTGATCTCGGCCGGCGTCCGGCACGTTTGCAGAATCCCGAACACCGCGCGCTCGTAGTCCATCCCGTCCTCGATCGCGCCCAGTATCTCGTCGCTCTCTCCCAGCACCGAGTCGAACAGATGGATCTTGTCCGTCAGCAGCTCCACCAGCCGCGCGTCCACCGCGTTCTCGGTCGCCACGAGATTGGCGACCACCACGTCGTGCTCCTGCCCGATCCGATGACACCTCCCGATCCTCTGCTCGATCTTCATCGGGTTCCAGGGCAGGTCGTAGTTCACCACTATGTGGCAGAACTGCAGGTTCAGGCCCTCAGCCCCGGCATCCGTCGCGATCATCACGTCGGCCGCTTCCCGGAAGCGCTGCTTGGCAGCCTCCCGCTCGTCCTTCTCGGGGTTCGAGTGCGACTTCAGGTCCCCACTGAACTGCACCACCTCATATCCCGCCTCGCCCAGCTTCCTCGCCAGGTACCTCTGCGTGGCCTTGTACTGCGTGAACACGAGGACCTTGTCCCCATGCTGCAGGAGCTCAGGCATCGCCGCCACGAGGCGCACAGCCTTGGCGTTCTCCCTGATCCTCGCGCACAGCCGCACATAGCCGCGCACTTCCTCCAGCTCGTCCTCGATGGACTTCCTGGTAGCTTGCGCCG
>JAKORR010000757.1 GCA_029777735.1 Armatimonadota bacterium
AGGACCGCCAGTTAGTGGAAGCCCTGATTGCGGCAGGTGCCCCCGAGTGGGTACGTGACGCGGAGGGCTGGGTGGATGAGCACGGCTGGGGCCTGATCGGTCCAGAGCTTGCAGGGGCCGGCAACCACGCAGACGAGTACCGGGTCATCTACAGCGACCACCAAGGCACGCCCCACGAGGCCATCCAGCTGCCGTGGGATGTCGTGCGGGGCATCTTGGGCCGCGACCACGACGGCAGCGGCGAGGACGACGCCCGCCTCATCAAGGCACTCCGCGAGATGGGCGCGCCAGAGTGGATCGACGACGCGGAGGGCTGGATCGATGAGTACGGCTGGGGGCTCATCGGTCCAGAGGGTCCAGAGTTCGCAGAGATGGGCGCGCCAGAGTGGATCGACGACGCCGAGGGCTGGATCGATGAGTACGGCTGGGGCCTGATCGGTCCAGCGTCCGCAGGGGCGGGCGAGGACGACTGACGTCCCCCGCCCCAAGCACCACCTAATCGAGGCCGGGCGCAGGTATCCCGAGGCATGGCGGCTCATCCAGGTAGCTTGCGTTGGGTTGGTTCCGCCGCTACACCACCACTCCATCATGGAGCAGAGGGCGGCCCTACAGGGCTCGCCCTCCAAGTGGCCGCTCAGCGGCCGTGCTCCAATGCTAGAACCGCGCCCGCAATCCGGCGCCGATCCGAGGCTTGCCTTGCCAATCTAGCCCGACACCGACGTCAAGCCGGGCATACTCGCCTACATCCCAGCGGCCGTGTGCCGCCGGGCCGTGAAGAGTGAGGCCATACGTCCAGTTGCCTAGCCGCTGGCCCATTATGATGGGGGGACGGTAATTGAAGCTGCCTCCTTGCCCCACTTGGCCTGAGCCACCTTTGCTTCGAGGAAGGATTCTAGCCACTCCTCGATAGGCCCATATGCGGCCTGTAGTATGGTCAGCGCCTGCGGGCTGATATGTGTCTTGAAGTACTCGATAGCTGCCCGCATCGCTTCCGCAGCTTCTTGCTTGGTGAGGGTTCCATCAGCACTCTTAGCCTTGAGCTCGTCCACGAGCACCTGGTTGACTGCGGATATAGCGTCAAACCCCACCTTCTCCGCCTGGTTGAGGGCAGCTGTCAGACTCTCCCGAGCCAGATCACTCTTGACTTTGGCGGCTTGGACTCGCAGCCAGTTGAACAGTGCGCCCAGGGCCAGCGTCAGCAGCACCACGATGATGGGTAGCAGCGCGTCGACCACCTTAAGCGCGATGTCAGTCCAGGTCACGGGAAACACCTCCACTATGAATTAGCGCGGGCCATCCACCCGCGCCTGAACTTCTTGAGTTCGGGGTTCTTCTGAATCAGTTGCTCATAGTGAGCTTTCTGTTGCTGCCTCATAGCAACCAGGAGCGCTCGTGGATCGGCGGCATTGACCGCCGCCAGGGTCTTAGGCCCGATCGCGCCGTCCACAGTGATCCGATACCCGATCATCTGGAGCGCCCTCTGGAGGATCTTCGTGCCCGTCCTCTTGCCGGTGTTGACGCAGGTGTCCAGATACTTCTGGGC
>JAKORR010000758.1 GCA_029777735.1 Armatimonadota bacterium
CCAAAAGGCCCCCTAGGGCTTCCGCGCTCAGGACAACCACCAGATTCGCCCCCAGGTGAGAGGCGATCCGTCCAGCGAAGACAGCGGCCAGATGCACACATCCGGTCGCCACCAGCACTAGCCGCGCCGCCAGTTTCATGCACTGCCTCCGCTCAGGCTGCTGCAGTTGCTGTGTCGTCTGCTAACGTCCGCCATCAGTGTCGCGCTTCTGTTGTGCTCCTCAATCCCGGCGCCTGCCTTACTCTACCCGCTCGATGCGTACCTTTCCGCCTCCACGGAAGGCACGGAAGACCTTCGGGTCGCCCTCGACCTTGCCGAATACCGTGACCGGATCGGCTGGACGGATCTCCTCACCCCGGCTCATCGGCGTAGGGCCAAAGAAGATACAAAAGGCCGAGCCCGGTTCCCAATAACCCAGGTCACCCGCGTCCACCGTCGGCTGCGGCTTCTCATGGCCACAGTCCACCGGAATGCTAAAGTAAATCTCTTCACCCCACGTGTGGCCGCGGGCTTCGATGGGCAGAGCATCCCAAATCTTCTGGGCCGTCTTGGTATCGTTGAAAACGGCATAGGCCGTCACGTCACCGGCCGTGATCTTCACACGCTTGGCCATCTAAATTCCTCCTGACGTCGGCGGCCGATCGGCCAACCCCATCACGCTCCTAGGCCACCCTGCCCGCCGACTGGTAAAGGCTTAGGCAAGAAACTGGCTGATGTACTTGGCGCCCATGATGAAGCCTTCCTCGCGTCCCACGGCGCTGTCCTCGTGCTCAATGCTCAACACTCCGTTGAACCCGGCCTTGCGCAGTCGCGCAATATACACGCCCCAGTCCACCTCGCCCAGCCCCGGGATGACGTAACGCCACCAGCCTTGGCCCTGGTTGCCCACCCAGGCCTTCGTGTGCGCCACAACCTCAGTGTCCTTGGCGTGTGTGTGAAATATGCGACTTCCAAAAACCTCAACCGCCTTTAAGTAGTCGATATCTTGCCATAACAGGTGTGATGGGTCGAAATTGAGGCCAAAGTTCTCGTTCGGTACTAGGTCAAATAACAACTCCCACTGCCCCAGGTGCTGGATATTGGTCGCGTACCAGTTCTCCAGGGCTATCTTGACGCCCCTGGCGGCGGCTTGTCCACACAGATTGCTGAAGAAGGGCGCCGCGTCCTCCTTGATGGTGTCTTCCCTAGACTTACCCGCCGGCGGGAGCCCAGCCGTGCAACAGAGCACCGATACGCCCATTCCCTCGCAGACCCCCAGCAGCTTGATGAGTAACTCACGGTTCGCCCGTCGCGCTGCTTCATCCGCGGCGGTCACATCCACATAGGCCGCCAGCGACGACACCTCCACACCACCTTCGCGACAGGCGTCGGCCAGTCTCTTCGCCAGACCTGGGTCGTCGGGGTCGAAGTGCGCCGACTTCCCTGCCGCCGCAACCTCTACAGCTCCGATTCCGGCGCTCTTCGCGAACGCAACAAGCTCCTCAGGGTTCACGTCTCGCATTGGTGCAGTCAGCATTCCAACTTTCATGGCTTTTTCCTCGCTTTGGGATACGGTTTAGGCAACCTCCAACCTTGGCTGCTGGGGCCGGTCTACTACCTGACTCGCCCTGCTGATCCCTGGTCCCAGCCCGGCTGTGCCTCATAGGCAGCCGCGCCCGGCCAAGAACAACCGTACTACCTGTTCGCTGGTGGCTTCAAGGAACCTTCTAGCCGCGTCTCGCTCCAACGCCTCAGCCAAGCTCAGAGGGCCTGGCACTATGCTAAACACTGCCGTGAATCCTACGCCGCCGAGGGATTCCGCGGCCAAGGCTACGGATCCGCCCAACGCCACTGCAGGCACTCCAGCGGCTCGAGCTCCGCGGGCCGCCGCCGCGGGAGTCTTACCGTGAGCTGTCTGCTCGTCCACCTTGCCCTCGCCGGTGATGAGTAAATCGGCGTTGGTGAGCCTGGCCTCAAAACCCACGGCATCAAGGACTATCTCTGCACCAGGCTCCAGCGTCGCTCCACAGAAGGCCACCAGCCCCGCACCCAGACCGCCGGCTGCTCCCGCTCCAGGTAGATCGGCCACATCCACACCCAAGTCGCGCTTGATCACTTCGGCCATGTGGCGCAGGCCCTCGTCTAGTTCTTCCACTTGCGCGGGCGTGGCACCCTTCTGGGGTGCATACACATGTGCCGCGCCTCGCGGGCCATAGAGAGGGTTGTCCACATCGCAGGCGACCCGGATCTCCACAGCATCCAGCCGCGGGTCACGGCCCGTCGCATCAATGCTTGCGACTTGCCGCAACCGACTGCCCGTCACACGCTCGATAGCTTGCCCGTCCGCGTCCAGGAACCGGAACCCCAGCGCCTGGGCCATACCGCCGCCGCAGTCCGTGGTA
>JAKORR010000759.1 GCA_029777735.1 Armatimonadota bacterium
AGCAGCGCGACAAGCCTCCAGCATGCCCAGTCTTGACTGTCTGAGGACACCAAGCATGTCTTGCCATTCCTGGGCCGTCTGTGTGAAGGCAATGTAGCCAATCTTTACCACAGACTGGCCCGGCCCCAGGGACCCAAGCGGATACAGAGCGGTCTGCGCCTCTGCCATGCCCAGTGGATCAAGGCGCTTGTCGAGGCCAGTGGGCGTAGCAGGCGCGAGACCCTTGCGCAGCTGGGCGACGCCGTCAACCAGCCCTGCGTTCATGCTGACGTTGCCGCGCGAGATAGATAGGCCATCGGGACTCACTTCGGCGGCGCTCACATTAGAGCTGAGGCCAAAGCTCACGCCACGGAGCACTCGGCGGGCAGAGTTAGAGACCTTAGCGACGAAAACAATCGCCGGCTGATCGGGATGTGCTGCGTAGAAGACTTGCATCTCGACACCGTTGGGCGAACGATTCGTAACGCAAACTACCGGGGCTCCGCGCACCCAAGTAACGGACTGCTCGGGCATTTCTGCAGGCCGGCCAGAGACTGCGACCCAGGGAATGAGGTTGCCGAAGAACCCCATTTGCTTCTGGTAGTTCGGCCCGATGAGGTTGGTTACTGTGCCGAAGGGCCACTGCAGTCCGATGATCCCGAAGACACGGCCGTTGCCCACGGGAAAGCCCCCGACGTCGCTGAACTTAGGCAGGCCTGAAGTAGCCACTGCCTGCTGACGCCAGTGAGCCATAGTGTCGGCAAGCCACGGGCATTGGCTACGAAGCTCTTCTTCGGTAAACGCCAGATGAGTGCGGTTCTGGCGCGCGGGCGACCTGACGACACGCACAGCTACGAAACTCACGAAGGCCACCAGCAGGAGAAAAGCTCCAGCACCTGCCAAGAATGGCAGTCGTCGGGGCCTCGATGAAGAGAAACGGTCTGCGATCACTTCAGGGTACCTCCGGGGACGCCAATGTTTAGGTGGGAGGTGGAGACGAAACAGCCTTGCAGCAAGGTTGTCTCAAGGCGATGGAAAGATTCTCTCAGTCTGCCGCCGAACTGCTGCGTGGCGGCGCCACGACAAGCGCGTTGTTCACCAGCCGGGGTGAGCCAGACGAGCACTTGGTGATAACCTTGTTCTCCACGATGAGCGTCGTGGAGCTTCCTCCATCGAGATTCATTGCTGCTTGGGCCTCCAGTTTCTGCATGAATCTGGCAAGCTCCGCGAGCGTCATGCCGGAACCTCGTCCCAATGGCGGCCCCTCGACAGTGGCTATAACGATGCGGCCATCGGCCCGGATCCCTACAGCGGTACGCGGGCGTCGTCCATTGGCCACGTCGCTGCGGAAACCCTCGGCAGCAGCGTTCAGCACGATCTTGCCCCCAGCGAGCAGCAACGGTCCTCCCCCGAGGGCATGTTTAAGCTTGGGCCAACTGGGCCGGGTGGCATAGCTCAGGGTTACCTGGCGGCCCAAGGGCACCTTCTGCAGTGTCTCGGCGCGTCGTCCGTTGCCAGATATCACCATACCTCCGGCCGGTATGGCTAACTCCTTGCCGCTGGTGTCGCGGTGGACCACGCGCTTGCACGCCGAGACCACAAGTCGGGTCGTTCCAGACGCAGCAGGAGCCGAAGGGCCCCAGCGCTCCGTGAACACAACGACACTGTTGTTCTCCCAATGGTTCTGGTTAATCCCTAGCAGTGGCAGGAACCCCAGCTCCTCGAAATGCACGCCTGCCTCAAAGGCCACGCGCGATATGTCGCAAGATCCGTCCTGCATCACTGCAAACACTGGGCGGTTCGTCAGAGGTGCGCGCATCCATTCGCCATCGATGACCAGCATACCCAGAGGCACCCGCTCACGCGGCGAGAAAAAACCGCCGTTGACGGCTGCTACGGCCTCGTGAACCTTGGCAATGGTCAGCACTGAGCAAAGGCTCCGCACCAGAGGGCCGCCCAAGGCCGGGCGAATCTCCAGGCCGTTGCTCTTGGGATCCACTACGACGACGTGAACCACTGCTTCCCCGGCACCTGTGGGCCATTGCATTGTCCGCCACAGGGTCTCTCCGCCGGAGAGCTCGGGTTTGCCTTCGGTCTCTGAAGGTACAGGCGCACGTGCAGGTTTCGGTGGTGTGGCAGCAACAGGAGCAGGTTTCGGCGGCGCGGTAGCCGACGATGCTGGAGGGACGGGCGACTGAGCAGTGGGCGGGGGCGGCACAGGGAGTTGCGAGGTGGCCGGCTGCTGGCTCGGTAGTAACACATCAACCACAAGGCGCGCCGGTTCGGAG
>JAKORR010000760.1 GCA_029777735.1 Armatimonadota bacterium
ACGCGATACTGCTTGCCGCCGGTTTTTATGACCGCGTACATGGATGTACTCCGATTAAGGGTTTGCAGGAAACGCGGCAGTATATAGGCCGCTCGACTTCCTGTCAAACCCGGCTCCGGCCGCCTTACTGTCCGATGCGCTCCTGGCGAATCAGCCAGTGTCCGTCCCGGAGGACGAGGGCGAGGGTCTTGGTTTCCTTGAGGGTCTTTCCCTGGGTGCTGTAGGACTGGGTGAATCGGGCTGTTGCGACGCGGCCGTCGGTAGTGATGTTCATGTTGGAGAGCTGGACCGAGATTTCACCGGGTCGGGCAAGTCGTTCCCTGCGCTGCTGAAGCCAGTCGGCATGGGTGATTCCAGCTACTGGGGTGAAGTCATCTGCGTAGTGCTTCAGGTAGGCGTCGGCATCTTTTCTTTGCCATGCGGAGGCCCACTCCCCAATGCGCTGCTGGATGTCTTCGCTCGGTGCCCGGGGGGGCGTGGCGTCGGTGGCCGCGGAGCGCGGCAGGACGGCGGGTGCCGGAAGCTGCGGGGTTGTCCCCGGGGTCTGCGCAGAGGCGGAAGCCGTGGTCGTCGCGACCGGTATTGCGGGAGTTGGCGCAGCTGTCCTGGGAGACGCTCCGGGCTCCGGGATGGCTGTGGAGGCAGGAGGGCTGCTCACCGCTTTGGAAGACGCGTCGCTGGCTAGGTGAGCAACCTCGGGTGGCAGGATATTCTCGGTGCCGGGGACAAAGGTGGCGTTACTGCCTGGGCTGATCAGCGAGGGAGCCACGGCCTGCTCGGTCTGTGGCGGAGTGCTGCTGGACGAGATGGGCGGGGATGCGGGCGCTGCCGACGATGCCTTTTGCACGGAAGGGGGGGCGATCGTTTCAGCCCTGGCTGACTTGCCGAGGAAGGGCAGCCGCCCTTCTGCACCCAGCTTCACCGCGAAGACCACTGAGACAACGAGAAACATTGCAAGGATGCCGCCGAGGAACCAAAGAAGGGTTTGCCCGGGTGTAAGCAGTGCAGGTGGTGAGTAGCGGCTGGAGCCGTGTTTGGAGTGTGACGTCATCGAAGTGGGAGCAATCAGTGCCATTGCGACGGATTCTAGGGCGACTGATGTTTCCTCGCTGCGACTTAAGGCCTAACTGACGCTTGTTTGCAGATGGCAGTGCGGGCGCTCGCCGAAAAGCGTGGATTCGAGGGGTCAGGGCAAGCGCAGAAGAATCCGCATGCCTGTGGTGGGTTCGTTGCGGTCGAGGTAGCCGATCAGGTTGGGGGTATCGGTCAGCCATTGCCGAGCTTCAGCCAGGGAGCGGGCCTCCTTGGGCGGGAGGGCTCGCCCGGTGAAGACGAGGCGTGACCAGTAGGCCTGGATCTGTGCGGGGTTCTTGCCTGTCAGTTTCAGATAGAACTCGTCGCGGACCTGACCGTTGGGCAGGTCCACCAGGCTTGCAGGCGTGCCATCGCTGAAGGTGGAACTACGACCCAGATAGAGTTTTTCGGCCTGGTCGCGGGTCAACTCGATAGGGCCGCTGCGGTTGCTGGTGACGATGAGTATCTCCGCCCGGATAGGGCTGGAAGCAAGCAGTGCCACTAGGAGCAGGAGGGCGCGGAGCGGACGCATTGGTTTAGAAGACGAAATCAGCGGAGATGCTGAACACGTGAACCGGGCCGCCTGGATC
>JAKORR010000761.1 GCA_029777735.1 Armatimonadota bacterium
ATCCTGCTGATCGTCTCGGCCCCTGCGTCGGCCACGGGACAGGCACCGGAGTCCACGCGCACTGGTATCTCATCCCCAGCCTCCCCTTGACCTGATGATTCTTCGGATCGGTGACCGACACTCGACCTGGCCCGGACGCCTGGGACGAAGGAGGAGGACTCATTCTTCGCCATTGCTGCGCCGGGCCGTGAGGATCGAAGTCAGGGGCAACGGGCCGAGGTCTGGGACGCGGCGACCTGATGGGTGGCTGGGCCAGCGAACAGCTATGGTGAAGACCATTCGACTTGATCTTGGAGGTGCAAGGAATGGGCGCTCCCGCTGGTTGGTACGACGATGGAAGCGGTCGTCATCGCTGGTGGGACGGTCAGAACTGGACAGAGCATCTGAGGGACCTCCCTCAGCAGCCTGCGCCGCCAGAGCCTGCACCTGTCAAGTCCGGGCCGGCCACGGAGTCCGAGCCCGGAATCCTCGGCAGGCTCGGCGCGTCAGTCAAGAAGGCGGCAACGGACAGACAAGCCGCGAAGGACGAAGACCGTCGCCAACATGCCGCGCGCGAGCAGGCCGCAGGCAGGCTAGTCACTAGCGGCGTCTTCGGATCATCCACAGTTGAGATCTACCAGGGCGGGTACGTCCGCGTTGCTGGACCCAGCGACACCTCATCTCCGGCGCGTATCGATAAGAAGGCGCCCTACGAGAAGCTCCTGTCGATCACTTTCACGCCCTCGGAGCAAGAGAAGCCGACGACGGCCACGCCTGCCGCCTGGGAAGGCGCCGCTGTCCGAGCTGTCAGCTCCCTCTTCAAAGGAGGGGCCGGCGCAATGAAAGCGAGCGCTCCCGGCCTGGCCGTGGCAGGCGTTGCCCAGATCGCCAAGTCGATGAGCGGTAAGTCATTCCTGGACGTCGCCACCGACAAAGAGATCCACACCCTGACCAACCAAGTCCCTAACGACTTGGGAATCCCCACAGTCAAGAAGGAGCACGAGGGCGTCGGCCGCACTTTGGAGAAGGTAGGCAACTCCATCCTCAAGGAGCTCGGGGTCGTCGTCCACGAACCTGCGAATCACTCTCAGCCCGTGACAGCTCTTTCGACTGGTGTGCTGAACCAGGCAGCCACAGTCGACCAGGCCGCCGTTTCTACACCGGGGCTCACAGTGCGTCTCCGCGAGTTGGCTAGCTTGCAC
>JAKORR010000762.1 GCA_029777735.1 Armatimonadota bacterium
AACTTCCCGAGCACGTCGATTCGGCCATCGCCAATGAGCTACTCTGGTATGCTCTCGCCTGGCGTAACGCCTGCGTGGCTGATGGAGTCAGCGCCGAACTGGCGCAAGCTGAACGGACTGTTGATCTCCACTTCCTCAGCGGAGTGGCTGCAGAGCTATCGAGGTCCAAAGACCACACAACCGCCTACTGGGCGTGTAAGGTTGTGCTGGACATCATCGACCACATCGTGTGGGAGAAGGTCAATGGGGTTTGGGAGACCGAGGATCTAGACGACGGGGATGTCGAGGATCTAGAGGACGTGGATGTCGAAGCTGCTGAGGTGACTGAAGAGGAAGGGGAAGCAGCGGACTAGCCAAGCTGTTGGAGCTGAGGTCGGTGCGGCGGGTTTGCTTGAGTCGCCGCATCAGTGGGGGGTGCACCAAGAGGCGGGCGTATGAGTATGAAGATCGGCCTTCCGGAAATGCAGACCCAGGTCCATGGATGCACCTCCAGTCGTCGGTAGCGGACCATCGCCTCGGGATGGGCAAGGACACCGCGCATACGCACCCCACCTCCCACCACCCCTGCGAGGGTCTCACCACACCAGGTCGGCCTCGGTCCAGTTACCGCCATCTGCATCGGTGAAGATGGCGGCGTCGAGAACACACGGATAGACTTCACACGCCGCGCAGAGCCGCTGGATGCCCTCGGATACGAAGGCGTAGTAACCGGCGTCCGCCAGCGCCTTTGCCGATAGGGGAACAGGGAAGCCCACTCGCTCTAGCCAACCCACCGTACGGCTGTCGATGGGCACCTCGTACCTCGTCAGGCCGAGAGATTGCAGCAGGTTCCGCGACTGCTTCGGCCCGAAGCCAGCCAAGTGCCTATCGATCCACTCCGCTGCCACACGCTCCCGTTGCGGCGTCGTGGGTCCGCTTCCCAGGCCGTCCATGATCGCCAGGAGGTGGCCCCACAGCCCTCCCTCAAGGCGGCGCAAGTTGTCGTCCACCTCGTCGGCCACCCGGTTGAGCCGACGGATGCCGCCGAAGCCTGCCAGGA
>JAKORR010000763.1 GCA_029777735.1 Armatimonadota bacterium
ACTCCCGATTTGGTGCGTGAGGTAGTGGCGGAGGCGGAAGCAGGCGGTGCGCAGGTGATCATAGCCGGTGCCGGGTGGGCGGCCCACCTGGCCGGTGTGGTGGCAGGGCTCACAGCTCTGCCCGTCATCGCCGTGCCGTTGGCCACCTCACCGTTGCAGGGTCTGGACTCGCTGTTGGCCTCGGTGCAGATGCCCAGCGGAGTGCCTGTGGCGACGGTGGCGATCAACGGGGCGCGCAACTCCGCCCTGCTGGCCGCGCAGATTCTGGCGTTGCAGGACGGTACCCTGGCCGGGAGGCTTGTACAGTTGCGCGAGCGCATGGCGGATCAGGTCCGCTCAGCCCGGCCCAAGACGCTTCCCCAGGAGCCCGTCTAAGCTCACCGAGGTGAGACTGTGAGTAACCACTGCAGGGGCCTGGATTGCCTCAGCCGGGGCTGGCACGAGGAATGTGGTGTCTTCGGCGTGTATGCGCCCGACGAGGATGTGGCCCGCATAGCCTTCTTCGGACTGTTCTCTCTGCAGCACCGTGGGCAAGAAAGCGCTGGAATAGTGGTCGGCGACGGGAACTCGCTCAACGGCCATCTGGACCTGGGCCTGGCCTTCCAGGTCTTCGACGAAAAGATTATCACCAGCCTCAAGGGTTTCGTTGGGCTGGGTCATGTGCGCTACTCGACCATGGGAAGCAATATCAGAGCCAATGCGCAGCCCATGGTTGGCCGACACCGCAGCGGTCCCTTCGCGATCGCCCACAACGGCAACCTGCTCAACGCCCCTGCTCTCCGCCGCGACCTCGAAGCCCTGAGCGTTCCCTTCGCCGGCAGCAGCGACACAGAGGTGATGTGCAAGCTCCTGGAGACATCGCGCACCGAAACGATCGAGGACGCCCTCGTCGAGCTCATGCATACAGTGCGCGGTGCCTACTCGCTGGGCATCGTTACGCCCGATTGCCTGATCGCCGTGCGCGATCCCTACGGCGTTCGTCCCCTCTGCATGGGCCGTCTCAACGGCGATGGTTGGGTCATCGCTTCGGAAACCTGCGCGCTGTCCACCATCGGCGCGGAGTTTGTGCGCGAGATTCAGCCGGGCGAAATGGTGGTCTGTGACCACAACGGCATGAGGGCCGTGCAGGTCCGGGACAGCGAGCGCAAGGCCTGCTGCATTTTCGAGTTTATCTATTTTGCGCGTCCCGACAGCCATATTTATGGCAAAGGCGTCTACAATGCCCGAGTCCGTATGGGCCAGATGCTGGCCCAGCAAGAGGTTCCCGACGCTGATCTAGTCGTACCGATACCCGAGACCGGCATACCTGGGGCCATTGGCTATGCCCAGGCCAGTGGAATACCCTTTGGTGAGGCCTTCATCAAGAACCGCTACATCTTCCGGACCTTCATTGCGCCAGACCAACGCCTGCGCGACTTGGGTGTCAGGATGAAGCTCAGCACGCTGAAGGAGTCGATCGCGGGCCGTCGTCTGGTGGTCGTGGATGATTCCATAGTGCGCGGCACCACGACCGAGCCCGAAGTCGGGTTATTGAGGGCCGCTGGCGCTAGGGAGATACACTTGCGCGTTTGCTCTCCGCCGATCTCCTTCCCTTGCTTCTATGGCATAGACACGTCCCCTCAGAGCCAGCTCATTGCGGCCAGAATGTCCGTGGAAGAGATTCGCGAGCACCTTGGCGCCGACACACTGGTCTATCAGACCATGGAGGGTCTCATCCGTGCGGTGGGTCTGCCTAAGTCGAACTTCTGCACCGCGTGTTTCGACAACGAGTACCCGATACCGGTGCCTGAGGCTTTCCAGATGGGCAAGTTTGACCTGGAGAGAGACCACCAGCAGGTCAGCGAATAGTTGAGCCGTGGACGGCCACGCCGGGCGGAAAAGGAATGCTTGCACATCCCGGTAAAAGGCTCGCGCCAAGGGCCGGTTTGTCGCTAAGGCTGGCTATTCGTACACACCGTACTCGTCTACGGCCTCGAAGAAGGCCAGAACGTTCTCCCACGGCACGTCAGGCTCGAGCACGTGGGTCGGCGCCAGTAGCAGTCCTCCGCCTTCTCCCACCGTCTCGATGAGCCTCTTCACCGTGTGGCGTACCGTTTCGGGCGTGCCAAAGGGCATGACCGTTTGCGTGCCCACGCACCCCCAGAAGGCGAGCCAGTTGCCGTACTGTCGCTTGAGCTTGACCGGGTTCATGCACTCGGGTTGCACCGGATTAAGGATCTCCAGACCAATCTCGATCAGATCCGGGATGATCGGCTCGATGTAGCCGTCAGAGTGATACCAGATCTGGATGTCGGGGTTGGCCCGCTTGGCCACTTGCCAGACGTGGGCCCAACGTGGCTTGAACCAGTGGCGCCAAAGGTCTGGGCTCATCATGAGCCGGTCCTGCATGCCCACGTCATCGCCGCAGTGCAGGCAGTCGCAGCCCGCCTCGGCGTAGCGGCGGGCTTGGAAGGCCCTGTCCTCGGTGAGACGGTCCAGCAGGTAGGTCGCAAGCTCAGGCCTAAGTATCATGTCCTCGAACAGCTTTTCCATGCTGCGTATCTGCCACGCGTTCTCGAAGATGTGCCCGACACTGCCCAACACATACCAACCAGCGTCCAGAAGCTGCTTCACATCGGCTTCCAGGTGCTCGTGGCGCCAAGGGGGAGTGAAGTCCGGCCAGGGGTAGCCCTCATACTCGTTCAGGCTCTCGGCGCCCGCGAGGGGGAATCGGTAGCGCGAAAAGTGGTAGAAGGTGCCGGGGATATGGGCGGTGCCGTACTCGCTGAAGGACGTATTGTCGGGCAGCTCCTCACTAAAGAAGGGCCGGAAGTCCGGCAACTCCCTGGGCGCCCTGAAGCCGACGCCACGGACCTCGATCCCGAAATACTCCGCAGGGCCCGGCAGACGCGCGGCCTGCTCCGGGTCCTTGAGGTCCAGGCCCAGCTCTGCGGCGACGTGCTCCCGATAGCGCTCGTATACTGTCGCGGTGAACTCTGCGGTCTTGGGCACGCGATCTGGCACCCGACGGCTCATGGCCGCACGCACACGGTCGTGAGGAGTCATCTCGTGCCTCGTGCTCATCAGTACCGGACCTCCTTGGCCGGCTTGGTTTCGGGCATTGTCACCGCCGCCAGGGCGGCCAGCAGGCATAGGCCTGCACAAGCCACCAGAGCCTGATGGGTTCCTAGGGCGTCGGCGAGAGCGCCGACGACTGGGTAGATAAGACCAGCAAAGCCCCAGGACAGGCCCATTGCCATGCCTACCGCCGTGCCCGCCCCGCCCGTCAAGATTTCCTGCGTCTGGGCAATGTTGCCCGGTTCGCCCAGCCGCACTATCAAGGCGCCGGCCCATAACAGCCCCAGGCCCGACACGCCAGGCAGCAGCGAGCCAACAGCCAGCATCGGGGCTCCCACGACGAGACTCACCAGCGTCAGCCGTCGGCGTCCCCAGCGATCCGCTGCGCCACCGAGTGCCAAACCCACAGAGCTGGCCAGAAGGAAGCCAAAGAGCGCGCCGCCGCCAGCCATCAGACTCTGCCCGCGCTCGACTATCAGCAGCGGCAGGAACATGCTGAAGGCGCCGATAGTGGCGGACCGGAGCGTGGTGGTGAGCACCACCGAACCCAGTCCGTGTCGCTGATCCCACATCTCACCGAGAGGCCCGTGCAAGCTCACGGTCCGGTCTTGTTGGCGCTCAGCAGCGAACACCACAAGTGCCCAGGCCAGGGCAATAACAACCGCCCAGACCAAGCCCTCCATGCCGTAGTGTTTGTACAGCAAGGGCCCGGCCACGGCTCCACCAGCATAGCCCACCGCTCCGACACTGGAGAAGACGCTGAAGGCCGTGGTGCGACGCTTCTCGCCGCCAATTTCGCCGACCCAAGAACCAGCCGCTGGGTGAAACAGCGCTGTGCCCAGACCCGCTACCAGCAGGCCGAGGGCCAGCACGGCGACACTGTGTCCCAGTGCCATCCAGGCGATGCCCAGCAGTGCCAGCAGCAACCCCAGGGCCGCGCTCCCGCGATAGCGGTGCCTATCGAGAAACAGACCGAAAACCGGCTGGAGGAAATTGGCAGGTATCGTGAGCGCCAGCATCAAGGTCCCAAGCTCGGCCTTGTTCAGATTGTAGAGAGCGGCAAAGACGGGCAGGAGAGGCGGCACCATGTTGGTGTACCCGTCGTCCAGCGCATGTGCAATGCTGAAAGCCATGAGAGCGAAAAACCGCATTAGTGTATCGCCTTCCAGGTCAAGGGAGCGAAGAGACGTGGTCAGTCGCTAGAGCCAGGCCGGCGCCACTCCAGAATTGACGCCCTGCCGTCGAGTCGTGCGCGACCGCGTAAGCCTACCCCCGGCGGCCAGGGGCCGCAAGGCCGCTCATCCGCTTTTACCCAAGACTGTTTCATGGCCCGCACTGGGATCCAGCGCTGGGTCGCCGTAACTACTCGGGTCCGGTTTCCAACGCCCCCAGGTCATGGTAGCTATGTGTCAAGTTTCGATCGGTCTCATAGGCGCGCTTGAGTCTCTCGTAGTTGCGGCGGAGCCGTTGTAGCTCCTCGGTCTTGGCGTCAGGGTCCTCCAGCGCCTGATACAACACGGCGCCCTCGGCCTGGGCCGGAAGCGGCCACTCGGCTAGGTAACACACGGTCGGCACAACGTCGGTGATCCAGGCCGTTCGGGCCAGCTTCTCCCCCTTCTTGATGTTGGGGCCCTTAAGCACCAGCAGGCCGTGTAAGTCACCGATGCCCCATGTCGCGGTGGACAGATGTGGGCCGTGTTGGCCGCCGAACTCGGGCCGGAAGGCGAAGACCACATCGCCCGCCATCTCACCATAGACGCCTAGAGGACGAGTATCTTCGCGGCGCCAGGCCATGACAAAGGGGCATACTCCTAGCTCCGGCTCACGGTAGGACACCAAGGCCGTAATTATCTCGTCGCGTACGCTCTCGTAATCGTCAGGCTTCACGATGCCTTGGGGGTCGCGACCCTCCAGGTTGACGTAAACGTAGGAGGAGCGCTGTGCGAAGGCTCTGGTCTTCGACCAGTCCACCCGCGGGCCGCCGTCGGTCTGTTCAACAGCCAGCAGCCCAGCGTCGATGAGGATCTTGTTTAGTGGAACGTGACGCCCGGTGGCCACAGCCCCGTGATCCGATACCACCACTATGACTGTATTGTCGTCGGCGCGGGCAAGGATTTTGCCCAGCATCACGTCCCAGGCACGGTGGAAGTGTCGCTCGAAGTCCTCGAAGCGCTTGCGCACCGCCGGGTTCGGCTCCGTGAGCGGATCGATGCGCGTGGACATGGCGTGGTAGGCCCAATCGGGACAGTGGAGGTGCATCGCGAACAGGTCCCAATCCCTGCTGCCCAGTAGGTAGGAGGCCGCATCGCCCAGCCATTCATGGGCCTCCTCCATGATCTCAACCCACGTTGCGTCGTCGATCCACTCCAGGTTGAGCTCGCTTACCCCAAAAATGGGCAGAGGCATGGGATCGAGCGCAGCCAACTCCTCTGCGACGCCTGCCGGATGGTGATAGCTGTCCAGGGCGCAGAGAGGTGAGAGGAACAACTTCATTTCTTTGCCGTCCGGGCGAAGCTCAAGCAGTTTGAACTTGAAGACGGCGCGCCTCGGGCCCTCTTCGGTGTTGAATTGCCACAAGACCTTCGGGCTCCATTCACCTACTCTCAGCGCGCAGATCGGGCTGGTCGAGTACTTGGAGGGGTAGATGAGCAAGTGCGGTCCCTCGTCCCCGGCCACGACCAACCCCCACCAGGTCTGCGGTTCGAGGCAGTGCAGCGATGAGTGGAAGGCCAAGGGTAGCTCGTACTCGGCGACAGCTCCCTCGGGGAGACTTTTCCACCCCTCCGGAGAGACCGCTTGGACCCTCGTCCCCTGTGGGTAGTCGTCGGTGGCAAAGAGCTGAGCGGCGCAGAGATCATTCGCGACCTGCCACAACTCCCTCCGACCCGGATACTCCCGCCACTCGTTGGGAGCTAAACCTGGGCCGGCAACCTGTACCAGCAGGTCGCCCCCACGCGGTGGCCAGGATGTCGGGTAGTTGAGGACGATCGACCTCTTTCCAGCGCGGGCGATTGCCTCCCAGAGGAACTCCGCCTGCACCTCCGAGCTGACAAACCCCGGGTGGACGACGTCTAGCGGATCGCCGGGCCTGTGCACATGAAAACAAGTGACACCGTGCGTGCCCGGCCAAGCCCCCGTGGCAATGGTGGCCCAGTTGGGTGGCGTGATGGTGGGGAAGGGGACTAGGCAGTTCTCGGCCAACACGCCACCGTCGATCAGGGACTTGAGGTGGGGCATCTCGCCTTCCTCGACGTACTTGAGTACCCGTGGCACGATCGGAGCGTCAACGCCCAGGATCATCACCCTAACCGCCGACTGTTCGCTCATTGCAAACACCTCCTTGGCCGGATCTCTTCGTGTGTTCTGTGCTCAGTCCTTGCGGGCGTCCTAAGACCGCATACGCGAGTATGGGTAGGTACGCAAAGGGCAACCACGTGGAGCGCGGCGACGACCTCAAGGAGATCGACTGCGAGCCCGCGGGTGCCAGGTTATGACCAGCGAACCAGTATCTGGGTATCTGAAGGCGAGACGGCTTGAGGAACTCTAAACTCAAGCAAATCTCAATATAAAGTCTTATATTACTCGGCTTATTGTAGCGGCTCGGCCGCTTTGCCACTATCCTAGCTGACATACTACATCTTAATATTGCCTTAATGTATTTTTATTGACATACAGCGTGCTCCGTGCTATCATCCTCCTCATGTACAGGCTCCCATGGCACGCTCATTCGACACAGCAGCTTGAGGAAACACAGAGGCCCGGTTCTCACACGCTCCTATCGCTGAACCGACGCTACCGCCCAGACAGTGCCGGACATCACCGACGCAGCAAGTCTTTCGGTCCACTGCTCGCCACAGCGGCCTGCCAGAATCCCGTTGAGTCGGGACGACTTGGCAAGACGCGATGCAGCCAATGAACCCTTGGAACAAGCGATCGCGCAGAGGGGAGAGACACCGTAGGCGGTGAATCCTGCACTACAGCTACCGATCCTAATAGCCCTCGCAGCCGCTATCACGCTCATTGGCGGCCGTTTCGTGGTGGAGGGGATCGTAGTCCTACGTCGTTCCAGCACGTCTCGAGCAGCTGGAATAGTCTCCGTTCT
>JAKORR010000764.1 GCA_029777735.1 Armatimonadota bacterium
CAGTTTTCCTTGGCGTCGCCGACTACCAGGATCTGGCCAACCGTGTGCGTTTCACGAAAATGGTGGCCGAGCAGGACCAAAACTATCTATTGCGGCTTGTGGAGTACGAGAGGAAGCTGAGCAATACCAAGGCCACTCTGCAGCAGCTCGAGGCCAATCAGGCACGGTATCATGCGCAGGTACAGGCCGAGGCGAAGCAAGTGCAACGGTATCGCACCAAGGCCCAGCACGTCCTTACAAGTATTGCCACTAACCGCGCAGAGCTCGAAAACCAGCTTGCGGCGCTAGACGAAGAATCGAGACGTATCCAACAGATGCTAGCGGCCTCTCAGAGGGGGGTGTCGGGCGCGAGGTATGGGGGCAAGTGGTCCGGAAGCCTGCTTAAGCCCGTCAACGGGCGCGTGGGCAGCGGTTTTGGCATGAGAATGCACCCTATCCTGGGTTACCGGCGCATGCACTCGGGTGTCGACATCGGTGCCAGCTACGGATCTACCATACGAGCCGCGGACACGGGCCTGGTTGTTTACGCCGGGTGGCGCGGCGGCTATGGTAAGTGTGTTATCATTGATCACGGCAGTGGTGTAGCAACGCTGTACGCGCATATGTCTAGTATTAGCGTGTCGGCTGGTCAGGTGGTGAAGCGTGGCGGAACGATCGGGGCTGTGGGCAGTACGGGTCTATCGACAGGCCCTCATCTGCACTTCGAAGTCCGCAGGAACGGTTGTCCGGTCAATCCCCTGTCCTACTGAGCACACCGGCGCGCAAACGGAGGAGTCCTAAGTGAGGGCAGATAGGCGCCTGAAAGGGGTTAGCCTTGGGCTGGCGGTTTGCGCCAGCTTTATTCTGGGGGCACTAGCCGGGCGTGGTATGACCGTCGTGGGTTCGTCGAACACGATGAAGCTGGCAGAGCTTGTCCCCCACACGGTGCAGTTCCAGAAGGCGTTGGACGTTGCTTCGCCAACCGACCTGCGTCCTCTTGCCACCTTCTGGGAAGTCAGAGAGAAGATCAAGCGTAATTTCGTCTATCCCATCACGGACGACCGCAAGCTCACCTATGGCGCCATTCGCGGGATGCTGGAGTCCCTGGACGACCCCTACTCCCGCTTCATGACGCCGGAGGAATACAAGGACTTTCAGTCAGAGAGCGAGCGGGGGCAGTTCTCGGGCATCGGGGCCGTGCTGGACCGGCACAAGGACCCCGATACTGACAAGTGGCAGATTGTGGTTAGCTCGATTCTGCCTGAAGGGCCGGCCTCTAAGACCGCTCTGCGGCCTGGAGATGTCATCGTCGGCGTAGATGACAAATCGGTGGAGGAAATGCCCCTACACCGCGTGGTTGAGATGATTCGGGGCAAGGCCGGGACGACGGTAAAGCTCACCGTCGTGAGAAAGGGCCAGGCCGACCCTCTGGAGATAGTCATCGAGCGAGGTGACGTCGAGGTTCCGGCTGTCGAGTACGAGATGCTGCCCGGCAAAATCGGCTACATTTGGCTGAGAAACTTCAACCGCCAGGCTCCGGCCAAGATGCGTGAGGCCCTGACTATTCTCAAACAGCAGGGCATGAAGGGCCTGCTCTTGGACCTGTCGCTTGACCCGGGTGGGATTCTGGATGTCGCCGTCGAAATCGCTGACATGTTTATCGACTCCGGCCCGCTAGTCTGGATCCAGGAACGCGGCGCCGAACCCGAGCCGCTAGTGGCGCACAAGGATAGCCTGCTCCCGGCCGATCTGCCCATGGTTTGCCTGATCGACCACAGTTCGGCCTCGGCTTCTGAAATTCTTGCCGGATGCCTGCAGGATACAGGACGCGCTGTGGTGGTTGGCCAACACAGCTTCGGCAAGTCGAAGGTCCAGACGGTCATAGAGCTGAACGACCAGTCTGCGCTTGTGCTGACTACGGCGGTGTATCTCACCCCAAAGAAACGCGACATCGGCGAGGAGTGGGCTCAGGGCAAGCGTGGAGTCAAGCCGGATGTGGAGCTGACCGAGGCTGAACCAGACGCCCACGTCACCTACCAGCAGTGGCACGACCAGCAGAAGGCCAAGGCTGTTGAGGTGCTGCGCAAGCAAATGGCGGGCAGCGCTGCCGCGGGATAATAAGGGCGAAGGAGCGTTGCCCGGTATCGTCCGGGTGATAAGTTGACGCCCACAGACGCTGAGGAGCGCGACCAGAGGCGCAGGTCTAGGTCAACTTCGACCAATGCTCTGATGGCAGAGTTGCAGTTCTTGCGTGCCCTGGCTTTGCTGCTCTTCGTGATCGCCCTGGTAGCGCTCTTGTCGCTGCGCATGGGTGGTTGCGGAGGACCGGCTAGGGCCATTGTGATCGATGGCAACACGGTCTGCTATGTCCGCAACGAAGGCGCGGCGGAGGAAGTCCGGCGCCGCATAGTGGAAAAGGCGACAGGCGGCCTGGCCGTCGAAGCAGGCATCGAGGAGCGCTGGGAGGTAGTCCGCCCCAAAGTCGTCAGCGTAGACGAGGCGGTACAGATCCTGGAGAAGCTTGTCCACGTCCAGGTTGAGGCTGTCGGCATCGAGGTTGATGGGAAGGTTGTGATCTGCTTGCCCACCGAGTCCCTGGCGGAGCAGGCTCTGCACCTTGTCAAAGCCCATTACGCAGGCGGCAGCGAGCGCTTGCTGGAACCGCCCAAGTTCCGCGAGAAGATTCGGTTGGTTCCCCAAACCGTGCGGCCCGAAGAAGTGGAGACAGACGTGGGCAAGGCCGCTGAGCGGCTCATAGCCGGGGGCAGAGAGCGTACCTACACGGTCCGGAGAGGCGATCATCCTTCGAAGATTGCTTCGGCCATGGGGATGAGTGTCGAAGAGCTGTTCGCCCTGAACCCTGGCCTCAAGGGCCGCAACCTCAGGGTGGGCGAGACGGTGAAGGTTACTTCTGGCAAGTCGTTACTGACGGTCGTCACCGTCCGCGAGGTCCAGGTTCGTAGCGAGATTCCGCCGCCCGTGCAGATCATCGAGACGGACACGCTGAAGCGCGGGGAGCAGCGCGTGGTGCGTGAGGGCGAGCCCGGCGAGAAACTAATCACGCTGCGGGCCGTCTTCGAGAACGAAAAACGTGTCAGGGCCGAGAAAATAGAGGAACGCGTCATCAAGCCCCCGGAGCCCCGGCGGGTCATGGTCGGCACCGGCGAGCCCGAGCCCAGCCCCTAGCGTGGCGCCAGATGGGCCCCGACACCCCCGCTGCAATCGGCCTCGGGAAAGGGAAGCCCCTAGGGATGCAAGTCTCGATTATTGTCTGTGAAATTTTGTTTCGTGAGCTTTGCCGAGCCATGGCTGAAAGCTCATCCGTAGTGGATCTCCTTCCTTCGCAGGGGCCTCCACGACACCTAGGAGATATTGCGCCGGACCGTGCAACAGGCCGACAGTGTGGCCCCGGGGCAGGTTGGCGCAGTCGTGCTTGGCTACGGGCTGTGCAGCAACGGGATGGTGGGGCTGAGAGCTGGCGTGGTGCCCCTGGTGATCCCTGTGCCCACGACTGCATATCCTTCCTGGGTTTCCGTCGCCGGTATGTGGAGCTGTTCAACAAGCGGTGGGGCACGACGTACTACACCAGCGGCTGGCTGGAGCGTGGCGGCGACAGTCTGCTCCAGCCCTCCGAATAAGGGCGACGGGCTCATGGATTCCACCTTCGAGCAGTTAGCAGAAAAGTACGCCGAGGACTTTCTGATTGTCTCGCCCGTGGGGGAGATCCGCGCCGCTGGAAGAGGAGTGGGCATGAAGTGAATGAGAGCGCAGGCAAGGACCTCGAAGCTCTCTCCGTTGGACTGGATGAGGCAGCCAGAGCCGTCGAGGCAATCTTCGATAGGTACCTGCCGCCCGATGAGGGGCCGGCCGCGGCGGTGGGGCAGGCGGTGCGCCACTCGTTGGTCGGAGGCAAGCGCGTGAGGCCCTATGTGGTCCGGCTGGCGGCCGAGAGCTTCGGTCTTTCGCCCGCCGCCGTCACACCTACGGCTTGTGCCTTCGAACTGATCCATACCGCGACACTTATTCACGACGACTTACCTGCTGTCGACGACGCTGACCTCAGGCGCGGGCGGCCAAGCTGCCACGTGGCCTTTGGCGAACCTACAGCGATTCTGGCCGGCGACGCGCTGATTGTGGCCGCCTTCGACGCGTTGGCGTCGCAGGCAGAGGAGCCAGCGACACCAGCCGAGAGAGTCGCCCTGGTGATCCACGAGTTCGCTTCGGCCGTACAGGCGGTCATCCTGGGCGAGCATGTTGACATCATCGGCGAGGGTCTGCCGCCGTCCGCGGACCTGCTGGACTTCATCCATCGCCACAAGACGGCAGCGCTTTTCGTGGGGGCGGCTCGAGCTGGTGCCCTGCTGGCTGGAGCGTCCGAAGAGGACCTGCGGACCCTTAGCGACTACGCACAGGCCGTTGGCCTGCTGTTCCAGGTGACGGATGATCTGCTGGATGTTGAGGGCAGCAGCGAGGAGTTGGGAAAGCCCGTCGGTGCAGATTTGGCTGCGGGCAAGCAGACCTACCCGGGGGTCTACGGGGCAGAGGAAGCCAAGCGACGCGCCGAGACACTAGCCCAACAGGCCTACAACGCGGCCGAGCGTCTGCCGGCTCGACAGGAACTGTGGAAGGCTCTGGTGTGGCTGATTCTCGAGCGCCGGTCTTGAGGGATTCGCCATGAGGATCATTGTCGCTCGCCATGCTGGCTTCTGCTTCGGTGTGCAGCGGGCCATCGACGTGGCTCTCGAGGCTGTCAAGGAGCGGGGTCGTGTGTATTGCATCGGCCCGCTCATCCACAACCGGCAGGCAGTAGAGGACTTGGCGCGGCAGGGGCTGGACGTCGCTGAGAGCCTCGAGGAAGTACCGGTGGGCGCACCGGTGATGGTACGCACGCACGGAGCAGGGCCGGAGTTGTACGAGGAAACGCGGACGCGGGGCCACCCACTCATCGACGCCACCTGTCCCTTCGTTCTGCGGGCGCACAAGGCCGCTCAAGCCTACCAGCGCGACGGCTTCCAGGTGCTGGTCCTCGGCGACCGGGAACATCCTGAGGCTCAGGGAATTGTGCAGCACACGGGCGGGGAGGCCACCATAGTCGAGGGCCCCGAGGAAGTAGAAAGCCTGAAGCTCAGCCCACGCGTGGCCCTTGTCTGCCAAACGACTCAGCGCGTGGAGCGTCTGCAGGCGCTGGTCCAAGCTCTACTGCCGCGCACGCGGGAGCTTTGTGTTGCCAACACCAACTGCGACGCGACCGCGCAGCGGCAGGAGGCCTCGGCCGAGCTGGCCCGACGGGTGGACGTCATGATCGTCGTGGGAGGCCTCCACTCGGCCAACACTAGCCGCCTCGCGCAAATATGTAGCGCCACAGGCACACCTACCCACCACGTGGAAACTGCTGACGAGTTGCGTCGGGAGTGGGTCGAGGGTGCGAAGGTGGTCGGCGTGAGTGCCGGGGCCTCGACGCCCGACGCAGCCATCGAGGCCGTCTGCCGCAAGCTTGCTAGCTTCAGCGGACCCGACAGTGAGATCGAGTGGCCAGACCGCCAGGCGGACCGCCGTGGCGATTCCCGCTCAGGTCCAAGCGGTAGCGCCAGGGGGTGAGCGCAACGTGCTGATAACCGATTTCGACCAATTGATGACGAAGGTCCGAGAATTGCCTGAGCAGCGGGTGGCTGTAGCCGCGGCTAACAGCGTACCGACGCTACAGGGCGCCCTGCAGGCTCTGACTGAGAGCGTTGCTGAGCCTGTTTTCTTCGGTGACGCCCGCAAAATCGAGGCGCTGGCGAAGAACACGGGTCTAGACCTGGCCGGTGCGGAAATCGTGGACGAACCTGATGATCTAGCGGCCGTTAGCCGGGCGGTTACCGCCGCCGCGACGGGCGATTGCCAGATGCTCATGAAGGGCCACGTCCATACGGACGATTTTTTGCGCACCGTGCTACGTAAGGAGCAGGGCCTGCGTTGTCCGGATGTGCTCATGAGCCACGTCTTCATCCTCGAGGTGCGGGCACTGGGACGTTTGCTCTTCGTAACCGATGGCGCGATGAATATCGCGCCCACACTGGAGCAAAAGGCACAGATCATCCAGAACGCGGCCTATCTGGCGCGATGTTTCGGGCTGGAGGAGCCTAAGGTGGGTGCTGTGGCCGCTGTGGAGCTGGTGAATCCCGCCATGCCCTGGACCGTTGAGGCTGCGGCCTTCGCGGCAATGGACCGGCGGGGGCAGGTGCCCCACTGCGTCGTGGATGGCCCCTTCGGCCTAGACAACGCTGTGAGCCGCGAGGCGGCTGAACTCAAGGGCGTGAGCGGGCCGGTAGCAGGGGAGTGTGATATACTCCTGGTGCCCGATATCGAGGCAGGAAACATCCTGGCGAAGACCTTTTCGTTCCTTGCGGGCGGACGTGTGGCGGGGGTTGTGGTGGGGGCTGCCGTGCCTATAGTTCTAACTTCACGGGCGGATTCGGCCGAGGCGCGTCTATTCTCCATGGCGACGGCCGCGCTGATGGCGGATCTGGCCCGCGACACCTGCCTCAAGATTGGCAAGGTGCACTACTGAGAGCCGTGACAGGGCTGAGACGCACACGGGCCGCGGACAGGCCCTTGCTGGGCCTACATGCCTTCGCGCCAGCTGGGGGGCAGGCCCTACCACGCTTTCTCAGCAAAAAGGTGCCCGGAGATTATCTCGCTACTTTCCAGCCAGGGAGGATGTCAACCATGTTCCGACTGGGCGTCATTAGCGACGAGATATCACAGGACTTCGAGCGCGTAATGCAGGTGCTCCAGGAATACGAGGTGCCGACAGTGGAGCCACGGTCGGTGTGGGACAAGCCGCCGCAGGACCTCACTGACGATGACATTAGCCGCATGAAGTCCTTGATGAGCGGCTACGGCATTGAGTGCTGCTCCATCGCGACGCCCTTTCTCAAATGCGATCTGGGCGATGCCGAGCAGTACACCCAGCACCTGGGAATCCTCCGCCGATGCCTCCGGTTGGCCAACGAGCTTGGAGCCCCCTTGATTCGGACCTTCGCGTTCTGGCGTACGGGCCCGGCTGCGGCTGTGTGGCAGCAGCTCCTGGACGCTTATGAGGAGCCTGTAAGGCTGGCGGAGGCCGCGGGCGTCACGTTATGCATGGAGAACGAGGCCTCGACACACCTGGCGACCGCCCGCGAGACGGCGGAGTTCTGCGCCGCCATCAATCACCCGCGCGTGCGGGCCATCTGGGACCCGGCCAACGAGGTCTTTGCCGAGGAGGGGGTGCTACCTTTCCCAGACGCCTTCGAGCAGCTCAAGCCGTGGATGGTCCATATGCACATCAAGGACGCCGTGAAGGTCCCGGGCGGCGAGGCTAAGTGCGTGCCTGTAGGCGATGGCGGGTATATTGACTATCCAGGGCAGTTCAAGGCCCTGCTAGAAATGGGCTACGCGGGCGTGTGCTCGCTGGAAACCCACTGGCGGCCGACGGAGGAGCTGGATGAAGATTTACTCAACCGGCCCGGCGGTGCGGTCTTCTCTGCGACGGGCGAGCCCGCAACAAGAATCTGCCTGGACAAGATCTACGCAATCCTGCGCACCCTCGGCTGGCAACCGGCCTGAGTCGGCTGCCTAGACGCTCCCAACGGCTGGTCACTCTGTGGTGGCTGTCGGGCGGATGGCGACGACCAGGTTCCCCCACGAGGGGGTAGTACAGCGTGCAGGCAACAGACGCACTGGCCCCTGCGCGCGAAGCTGGAGGCAGTCCGTAATGTCAGAGATGAAGACGAAGATATGCGTGGTTGGTTCCGCCGGCGGACCCTTGGATCCTGAGATCTGCGAGCGGGCGCACAGGGTTGGCTATAGGATCGCCCAGCAGGGTTGCATCCTTATCACCGGTGCATGCCCTGGCTATCCGCACGAGGCCGCCGTCGGCGCCAAAGCGTCCGGCGGTCTGGTGGTCGGCATCTCGCCGGCCTTGTCGTGGAAGGAGCACACAGAGCGGTATCACTCCCCCTGGCGGGAGTATGACGCCTTGATCTACGCTGGTAGCGGGCTGATGGGGCGAGAGGTCCACATCATCCGCTCGAGTGACATCGTGGTGATCATCGCGGGGCGGTCGGGTACCTTGGGCGAGTTTGCCATAGCCTATGATGAAGCCAAGCTCATCGGCGTGTTAGAGGGGACGCGTGGCATCGCGGATCACCTGCCCCATATCCTCAAGGTCATCCACAAGGAGACTGGTGCCGACGTCATCTTCGACCCGGGGCCGGAAACCCTAGTGGACAGAGCCCTGGAGTTGCATGAGCAGCGAGTGGCAGAGGGACGCGCCTACACGATCCCGATCTTTGACTAGCCCCCGAAGACCGCGGCGACGCGGCGTCACGCCGCTATGGTCGCCTGAAGGTCACATCTATCACAACCACGCCCTTGCCAGGGACCCGCAGCCCGAACCTCGATCCTTCGAAGTGTGGCGGCTGGCCTGGGAAGGGAGTGATCACCTCAAGGCTCTCAATCGCGCGCCCCACGTCGAGCTCGGTGACGACATAGTAGTGGCTGTCGTTGCCCACCAGCAGCCGCCACACCTGGTCGTCTAGCTCCAACGCTTGTACTCGGATTACGTCAGGCCGTATGCGCACCACAACGGCACCCGCGCAGTTGGCGATGATCTCGACACAGGCGGCGAGGAAACTGTCCGATACGGGATGGAAGAGCAGCTCCTCGACGAAGGTCGGTGGCTCCGTGATGCTCCTCACGTCCTCTGGCAGGCCCTCGGCCTGGACCGGCTCGAGATTCACGTCTCGACGTACCGCTGCCCCATACACGGCGCAAACGAGGGGGTACAGGCCACAGGTGTCCTGGAACTCGAAGCTTGGTGGCGGAAGAGCTGGTGCCCTACTGCCGATCGCGATCACGGGGCTGGCCGCGGCGTCAATCACAGACCTCAGTTCATCCTCTGGGAAGTGTTGAGGATTCAACACCAGTAGCGGTCCCTGGACGATACCTGCGTCAGCCACGTCGGCCGCGCAGTAGATTGGTGCGCCTCTGGCCATCAGCTCGTACAGCAGCCTGTGCGTAGAGGGGCAGCGGGTGGCTATGAAGTCGTCAAGCTGTGCCGACAGTGCCTTGTCCGACCAGACCACGGTGGCACTCACGATCCGGCAAGGGTTTGCTGAGAAGCCTCGCCCCCACCACTCCCGCAGCCACTGCCACTCGTGCCGCTGCAGACCGTCGCCCAGGCACACCATGGGACCGGCTGAGCAGCGTTCAAGGGTGCCGTCGTGGCGCCACCGGTAGAGGTTACTGTTGCAATAGATCTCTCGTTCCAGGAGCGTCGGGCCGTGGCGCAACACGTCCCATTGCTCGTTGACGTCGTGCGCGCTGGTGAGGCAGTGCAGGTCCAAGTCGGGTAGGTAGGACTTCATAAGCAACAGCATCGCCAGGTAGTCGTAGTGCGCGTTGGCCTGGGCGCCATGCTCGGCTCCCAGCGACACCCCGGGCGCCACGGTCTCGATGACAAAACCGTCCACACCGGCCTCGGCGACGCGTTTGTAGTCCACACCGTAGCGATAAAGGGCCTGGAAGGGATCGCGGGTCAACGCGTTGTTGGGGACTACCTGTCTGCCCCGGGCGTGCGCTGTCTCAACAACCTTGCGGCAAAACCGCGCTATTCGGTCTGCGTAGAAGTCAATCCACTGCCGTCGGGCGTAGCGCCAGATCCAACGCGCCCGCTCCTGGATGACCTGCGGCGCGTCGCCCGATGCTTCCTCTAGACCACCGGGCAACTCGAGGCCCGTGGCAGCCACAAACTGATCCACCATGTCGTCGGAGTAGTCGCCTTCGTAAAGCGGCAGCCTTGGGTGGGAGTAGCCGTCGGCCTGGTGGAAGCCATCGAACCCATAGTCATCGAGCACCTCGCCCAACTTGCCTGCGAAGAAATCCTCGTACCATGTGCCGTCGCTCAGACGCTTCCACGGGCAGAGGGAGCGGATTCTGGTCCCGTTTCTGTTGACATGCAAAAGCTCCGGATGCTGCCCAATCCACTGGTCCGTCACGAACAAGTCGAACAAGGCGAGGAAGACCGAAACGCCGTGGTCATGAAGCTTGCGTACCAGGTCCCTGAGCTGATAGGTAGTCCAGTCCTGACGCGCCCGCTCGTAGCTGAAGGGATGCCCGCCGTAGGAGCAGCAGTCGAAGGGCAACGCACGGTCCTCGCCCATCCCTGCGTGCAGGTGGAGGAAGTCGGCGTTGTAGAGCAGCAATGAGATGACGTCCGGCACAAAGCCGGCGTTGTCTAGGTACGCCTGTACGCCCTGGTCCGGACTCTCGTTGTCAAACCCGATCAGTTCAACCCAGACCCATTTCTCGCGGGGCGAGGGTTGGTCTCCCATCGGACGTGCCTCCTATCGAATACTCCAGAGAGGGCCGACGATTTTCACCATCTGGGGCGGACGCCGCTTCGCGCTGTTTGTCCTGCGCCGGAACACCTGCGAGCCGTCAGCCTAACTCCGAGCCGAGTCGTGCAGCCGCCGGGAACTGCCCTTCGGCCACTTCCCGCCCTTCGGCCGCAAAGCGCTTCAACATGCTCACGACGTCGGCCACTGACACGTTGTGGGCCTGAAGGTCCAACAGAGCTGGCGCGCTGAGTAGTAAGTCTGCGTTAGAGAGAGCCGAGAGCCGGTTCACATAGCTGAGGAAGTCCACCGTGTTTACATAGGCATCTGTGCCAACGTAGTCGCCCGGGCGGGCCAGCAAGTCCATCTCGTAGGCTTCGTCAGGTAGCCCCGCCGCCAGCATTGACACCCGCCGCAACAGGCAAGGCACACAACCGCCGCACTGGCGGTGCCGTCGTCCAGTCATCCAGCAACTTACGGTCGCCTGAATCTCGTCTAACGATAGAACAGGCCGCAAGACGTCGCGGATTAGTTCGGTCTTCGTCTGATAGACAAAGGGATTGATAACTTGACAAGTCAGTCCAAGGTCTCGACAGAGTGCCGACAGCCTGCCTAACACGGCCGGGTGTGTACTGCGGGTCGAGAGGCCGCCGACTCGGCTGGCGGACAGGGGCAGGGCCACCGTCAGCACCCCGTTGTCACAGGCGTAAACCTCTGTGCTGCCCAGACCCGCCGCCGCCGCGATGCCCAGAGCCATGAAGAGCAGTGACCGGGAGCGTCGCGAGGGTTCGCGCACATCGGCCGGCGGGAAGGGGAGCGTGCCCACCGACGAGCGGGGCATCAGCGTAACCAGCACGTGCCTGAGGGACGGTCTGAAGCGGCGCAGGGCCTCAATAACAAAACGCTGGGCCTCAGCAGCCGTCGGATTGCCCGACCGATGTGTGACGAAGAGCGGCCGCCGGCCTGTCCGCAGCAGCGCGACGGCCCCCGCCAGAGAATCCACTCCTCCCGACAGCAGGCACACGCAATCACAGTCTGTTGGCGCGACAGAGACGGGGCTTCCCTTGGACTCAGCTTCTGTCCGGCGCTCGTGGAAGGTCACGGCAATGTTGTCCCCAGTCAGCAGATAGAGCAGGTAGTTGACCTCGCTCTTCAGGTTCCGCCATAGCTCTGGCTCGCGCACAGGCACATGCAGCCCCACATCGCGGACGAACTGCTCATTGCGCCCCCGCGGCAAAGCCAGGTCGGCGAGATAGACGGCTGCGGCCAGGTCCAACAGGTCGGCTACCACCGGCGAAGGAGACCCTACGGCTGCCCGCAGGGGCGTCAGGTCGAAATGGACATTGCGCCAAGACGAATACCAGCCAAGCTGCAGGGTTGCTGTGGGCAGCAGAAGGCCTTGATCGGCCTCGGCCATACCGTCCACGACAACGACTGGGTTCCTCACGTCGCACCACCCGAGCCAAGCAGGCCAAGAGCCTGGCTTATGGCATCTTGCAGGAAACCCTGAACTAGAGGAACTCGTTCGGACACTGGCGCTACCGTCGCCTGTTGC